>NZ_JBXASM010000004.1:0-232082 GCF_058809295.1 Schumannella sp. GW821-FHT10F01 | reverse complement strand
CGCCCGCGCGCCCGCCCGCGCGCTCCGCCGCGTCGCGTCGCCCGCCCGAGGTCGACCGCGCCGCGGCCGCCAAGGCCGCCGTCGCCGCGCGCCGCGCCCGCGCCGTGCTCAAAGCCGACGTGAGCGGGCGGCGCCGCACGGCGCTCAGCGTCGCCGAGGCCGGCTGGACGGCCGAGCCCACCGCGCCGGAGGCGACGCTCCGCGTCCGCGAGCTGCTCATCAGCATCCCCGGCGTCGGTCCGCTCCGCGCCGACCGCGCGCTCGAGTCCCTCGACATCGCGCTGTCGAAGCGCGTCGGCGGCCTCGGCCGCCGCCAGCGCATCCGCCTCCGCGAGTGGCTGCTGCGCCGCGAGCGCACCGCCCGCCGGAGCCGGCTCGTCGTGCTCGCCGGCCCGACCGCGGTCGGCAAGGGCACCGTGTCGCGCCACATCCGAGAGCGCTACCCCGACGTGCTGCTCAGCGTCTCGGCGACGACGCGCGCGCCGCGGCCGGGGGAGATCGAGGGCGAGCACTACTACTTCGTCGGCGACGAGCGCTTCGACGAGATGATCGCGCGGGGCGAGTTCCTCGAGTGGGCGACCGTGCACAACGCGTCGCGGTACGGCACGCCGCGGCCGCCGATCGACGAGGCCCTCGCCGCCGGGCACAGCGTGCTGCTCGAGATCGACATCCAGGGCGCACGGGCCGTGAAGGCCGCGATGCCCGAGGCGCTGCTCGTGTTCCTGCTGCCCCCGAGCTGGGACGAGCTGGTGCGCCGGCTGGTCGGCCGGGGCACCGAGAGCCCGGAGGAGCAGACCCGCCGGCTGCAGACCGCGCGGCTCGAGCTCAAGGCCCAGGACGAGTTCGATGTGCGCGTCGTGAACCGCGAGGTCGGCCGTGCGGCGGCCGAGGTCGTAGACTTGCTGGCAGTGCCCGGCGGCTGACGCACGCGCGCACGACCGACTCCGCACCATCCGGCATCCCCAGGAGGCAGCCATGGCCGACAAGAACTCCGGCATCATCGACCCGCCCATCGACGACCTGCTCTCGAAGGTGGACTCGAAGTACCAGCTCGTGATCTTCGCCTCGAAGCGCGCGCGCCAGATCAACGACTACTACGCCGACCTGCACGAGGGCTCGCTCTTCGACAATGTCGGGCCGCTCGTCGACTCGACCGTCGACGACAAGCCGCTCTCGGTCGCGCTGCACGAGATCAACGAGGACAAGCTCACCCTCACGCACGACGCCGCGCCCGCCGAGTAGGCGCGTCGCGCCCGCGCCGCGAGCATCCTGGCATCGGCATGAGCAACATCGTCGTCGGCATCACGGGCGGCATCGCGGCGTACAAGGCCGTCGGCGTCGTCCGCGGCCTGGTGCTCGCCGGCCACGACGTGCACGTCGTGGCGACGGAGGCGGCGCTCCGCTTCGTCGGCCGCCCGACGCTCGAGGCGCTGAGCCGCAACGAGGTGCACACCGAGCTCTACGAGGGCGTCGCCGAGGTGCGCCACGTGGCGCTCGGCCAGGCCGCCGACCTCATCGTCGTGGCGCCCGCGACGGCGAACACGATCGCGAAGCTCGCCGCCGGCCTCGCGGACGACCTGCTCGGCACGACGATCCTCGCCAGCGAGGCGCCGCTGCTGCTCGCCCCGGCCATGCACACCGAGATGTGGCGGAACGCGGCCACGACGGCGAACGTCGCGACGCTCCGCGCCCGCGGCATCCACCTCGTCGGCCCCGCCGTCGGCCAGCTCACCGGCAAGGACTCGGGGGCGGGGCGGATGTCGGAGCCGGACGAGATCGTCGAGGCCGCGCTCGCACTCATCGGGCCCCGCGATCTCGAGGGCCGCCGCGTGCTCGTCACGGCCGGCGGCACCCGCGAGCCGCTCGACCCCGTCCGCTTCGTCGGCAACCGCTCGAGCGGACGCCAGGGCGTCGCGATCGCCCTCGCCGCCGCCCGCCGCGGTGCGGCCGTCACGCTGCTCGCCGCGAACCTCGACGTCGACGCGCCCGCGCACGTCGAGGTGGTACGCGCCGGCACGGCGGAGGAGCTGCGCCGCGCGGCCCTCGAGCACGCCCCGGAGGCCGACCTCGTCATCATGGCCGCGGCCGTCGCCGACTACCGGCCCGACACCGTGGCGCAGGAGAAGATCAAGAAGGACGCGACCGGCGACGTGCTGGAGCTGCGGCTCGTGCGCAACCCGGACATCCTCCGCGAGCTGACCGCCGCCCGCCGGCCCGGCCAGACGGTCGTCGGCTTCGCCGCGGAGACCGAGCAGGACCCGGAGCGCCAGCTCGCGCTCGGGCGCGAGAAGGCGGCGCGCAAGGGCGTCGACTTCCTCGTGCTGAACCGCGTCGGCTGGGCCGAGGGGTTCCAGACCGAGCAGAACACCGTCACCGTGCTCGACGCCGCCGGCGCCGTGCGCGGGACGTCATCCGGGAGCAAGGCGTCGGTCGCCGACCGTATCCTCGACCTGGTCGTCTGACCGCGCCACGCCCCGCCCCCGAACCGGAAATGGGAGTCACATGAGCCGTCCGCTGCGCCTCTTCACCTCGGAGTCCGTCACCGAAGGCCACCCCGACAAGATCTGCGACCAGATCAGCGACAGCATCCTCGACGCACTGCTCGCGGTCGACCCGCACGCGCGCGTCGCGGTCGAGACCCTGGTGACCACCGGCCTCGTGCACGTCGCCGGCGAGGTCACGACGAGCGGCTACGTCGACATCCCGGGCATCGTGCGCAAGCGCGTCACCGACATCGGGTACACCTCGTCCGACGTCTGGTTCGACGGCCGCTCCTGCGGCGTCAGCGTCTCGATCGGCGAGCAGTCGCCGGACATCGCGCAGGGCGTCGACGACGCCTTCGAGAGCCGCGAGGGCACCTCGGTCGACGAGCTCGACAAGCAGGGCGCCGGCGACCAGGGCATCATGTTCGGCTACGCCTCGACCGAGACCCCGAGCTACATGCCGCTGCCGATCTGGCTCGCGCACCGGATGTCGGAGCGGCTCGCGGCCGTCCGCCACGAGGGCCTCGTCGACTGGCTCCGACCCGACGGCAAGACCCAGGTCACCATCGGCTACGAGGGCACCACGCCCCGCACCATCGACACGGTCGTGCTCTCGACGCAGCACTCGCCGAGCATCTCGCTCGCCGACCTCCGCGCCGGCGTGCGCGAGCTCGTGATCGACCCGGTGCTCGCCGGCCTCGACGGGCTCGAGATCGACGACCCGAAGGTGCTCATCAACCCGACCGGCCAGTTCGAGATCGGCGGCCCGCACGGCGACGCCGGCCTCACCGGCCGCAAGATCATCGTCGACACCTACGGCGGCGCCTCCCGCCACGGCGGCGGCGCGTTCAGCGGCAAGGACCCGTCGAAGGTCGACCGCTCGGCGGCCTACGCGATGCGCTGGGTGGCGAAGAACGCGGTCGCGGCCGGGTTCGCCGACCGCCTGGAGGTGCAGGTCGCCTACGCGATCGGCGCCGCCTCGCCCGTCGGCCTCTACGTGGAGACCTTCGGCACGGCGCACGCGCCGGAGGACCGGATCGAGGCCGCCATCCGCGAGGTGTTCGACCTCCGCCCGGCGGCGATCATCCGCGACCTCGACCTCCTGCGCCCGATCTACGCGCAGACCGCCAGCTACGGCCACTTCGGCCGCGAGCTGCCGGACTTCACCTGGGAGCGCCTGGACCGCGTGGACGCGCTCCGCGAGCACGCTGGACTCTGAGGAACGGGCGGCCGCTGAGGTGCCGGCGGCGATCGCCCGTGTGCTGGTCGACTCGCCGCTGCCGCAGCTCGACCGGCTCTTCGACTACCGCATCCCCGAGGGCCTCGAGGGGGTGGCGCCCGGCGTGCGCGTCTCGGTGCCGCTGCGCACCGAGCGCCGCACCGTCGACGCGCTCGTCGTCGAGCTCGCCGACCAGCAGGACTACCCGGGCCCGCTGAGCGACCTCGACGCGCTCGTCTCGCCGGTGCCCGTCCTCCGACCGGAGGTCTGGGCGCTCGCGCGCGCCGTCTCGACCCGCGCCGCCGGCTCGGCGAACGACGTGCTGCGCCTCGCCGTGCCGAAGCGCCAGGTGCGGGTGGAGACCGCCTGGCTCGACGGCCGCCTCGCGCCGGCGCCGCTCGAGGTGACGCCGCCCGACGGGATCACCGGCTACGCGGCGGGCACGCTCGACCGAGTGCTCGCCGAGCGCGGCCGTGCGGCCGTCACGGCCGTGCCCGGGGTGGCGCGGATCGGCGCGGCGGGGGAGCACGAGCGCTGGGTGGGCCGCTGGGCCGTGACCATGGCCGAGGCCGCGCGTGCCGCGCTCGCCTCCGGCGGCAGCGCGCTGCTCGTCGTGCCCGACTACCGCGACGTCGAGCAGCTCGTGACCGCGCTGTCCGGGCAGGTGCCGGAGACCGCGGTCGTCCGCTGGGACGCGAAGCAGCCGAATCCGGACCGCTACCGCGCGCTGCTCCGCGCCGCCGACGGCCCGGTGATCGTCGTCGGCACCCGCTCCGCCGTCTACGCACCGGCCGAGCACCTGGCGCTCCTGGCGATCTGGGACGACGGCGATCCGCTCCACGCCGAGCCGCTGGCGCCCTACGTGCACGCGCGGGACGCCGCGCTGCTGCGCCGGGAGCAGCAGCACTGCGCGCTCCTGCTCGTCGGCCACACCCGCAGCGCCGAGGCGGAGCGGCTCGTCGAGCTCGGCTTCCTCGAGGCCGTGGGACCGGCGCGCACGCCGCGCCCGCGCGTCATCCCGACCGCCAACCTGCTCGCGCGCGACCGGCTCGCGGAGCAGGCGCGCATCCCGTCGAGCGCCTGGACAGAGGCGCGGTCGGGGCTCGAGCACGGGCCGGTGCTCGTGCAGGTCGCCCGGCCCGGGTTCGCGCCGGGCCTCGCGTGCGCGGACTGCGGCGAGGCGGTGCGCTGCACGCGCTGCGGCGGCCCGGTGCGGCTGGCGGCGCGCGGCGGCGCCCCGAGCTGCCTCTGGTGCGGCCTGCCCGCGTCGGGCTTCCGCTGCCCGGTCTGCGAGGGCACCCGCTGGATGCCGCGCGGCAGCGGCTCGACCCGCACCGCCGTCGACCTCGGCCGTGCCTTCCCCGGCGTGCGGGTGCGCGTCGCCGACGGCGAGCATCCGATCGCCGAGGTCGGACCCGAGCCCGCACTCATCGTGGCGACGCGCGGCGCCGAGCCGGTCGCGGCCGGCGGCTACCGCGCCGTGCTGCTGCTCGACGGCGAGCGGATGCTGGCGAGGGAGAGCCTCCGCGTCGCCGAGGACTGCCTGCGCTGGTGGAGCTCCGCCGCGGCCCTGGCCGCCGACGGCGCGCCGGTCGTGCTCGTCGGCGTCGGCGGCGCGCTCGCGACCGCGATGGCGACGTGGCGGCTCGACGCGCACGTGCGCGGCGAGCTCGCGGACCGCCGGCGGCTGCGCTTCCCACCCGCCGTGCGCTCCGCGACGGTCACCGGCAGCCGCGCGGCGCTCGACGGGCTCCTGGCGAAGCTGCCGGCCTCCGTCACGGTCTGGGGGCCGACACCGCTGACGGCGGTGCAGGGCTCGCCGGTGCAGGGCCCGGCGGTGCAGGGCTCGCCGCTGCAGGGCGGGCCCGCGCGGGGCGCGGCGTCCGGTCCCGTCGCCGATGCATCCGGCGATGAGCGCGCGATCCTGCTGTTCGACTACGCCGACGGCGCCGAGGTCGCGGGGATCGTCCGAGCGGAGGTCGTGCGGCTCTCCGGCGCTCGGCGGTCGCCGACGGCCCCGCAGCGGCGCGGCCGCCGTCCGGTGCCGCTCCGCCCGCACTTCGACGACCCCTCGCCGTTCACGGAATAGCGCCGCGGCCCCGTCGAGGGCGCCGGTCCGGGGTGTCCCGCTGTTCAGCGGGCGAGCGCGGCCGCGATCCGCGGCAGGTCGTTCGTCGTGATCGAGTCGACGCCGACCGCGGCCGCCTCCCGGGCCGCTGACGGGTCGTCGACCGTCCAGCACGACACGACGAGGCCGAGGGCGTGCGCCGCCGCGACGGTCGCGGCGCTGAGCAGGCCGACCTCGAGGTTCAGCGTCGAGGGGCGCAGGGCCGCGAGATCGGCGGCCGCGGGCGCCCCTGCGGTGGTCCAGGCGAGCCACACGGACGCGTCCGGCAGCGCCGCGCGCACGACCGCCATCGCGTCGGGCGCCCCGCACCACTCGATCCGGGGGAGCGCGCCGGCGTGATCCGACAGCGCGGCGACCGCGGCGGCGGCGTCCTCGGGCCCGGTGAGATCGAGCACGAGCGTCGCACCGCCGATCGCGGGTGCCGCCGGGGCCGAAGCCGGGTCCGAGGCCATGGCCGACACCGGGACCGACGGCATCCCCGCGACGAGCTCGAGCGCGTCGCCGAGCGCGGGGACGCCCAGGGCGCGCAGCTCCTCGCCCGCCAGCTCCGCCGCCGCGCGCGGCACGCCCCACAGGCGGTCGAGCGTCGCGTCGTGCAGCAGCACGCAGCCGCCGTCCGCCGTGCGGCGGAGATCGACCTCCACGGCCACCGCACCGAGCTCCAGTGCCGCGGCGATCGCCGGCAGCGTGTTCTCCCGCTCGAGCAGGGGCGCTCCGCGGTGCGCGACGAGCCGGGGCGCCGCGGTCCGCGGCACGAGCGGACGCGCTCCGGAGCTCACCGGTCCATCCTGCTGGAAGGATGGGCGCATGACCGCGCTCCGAACGATCTTCGCCGGGAGCCCCGCGGCCGCGGTGCCGTCGCTCGAGGCGCTGGCCGCCTCCGGGCACGAGATCGCCGCCGTCGTGACGCGCGAGGACTCGCCGCAGGGGCGCAAGCGCGTGCTCACGGCGACACCGGTCGCCGACGCCGCCGAGCGGCTCGGGCTGCCGGTCGTCAAGGCGGACCGGCTCGGGCCGGTGCAGGACGAGCTGCTCGCCCTCGACGCGGACCTCGGCGTGGTCGTCGCGTTCGGCGCGCTGATCCGCGACCCGCTGCTCACGGCACCCCGGCTCGGCTGGATCAACCTGCACTTCTCGCTGCTGCCGCGCTGGCGCGGTGCCGCACCGGTCCAGCGCGCGATCATGGCGGGCGACGACCGCACCGGCTCGACCGTCTTCGAGCTCGTGCCGGAGCTCGACGCTGGCCCGGTGCTCGGCGTCGACGTGCAGGCGGTCGGGCGGCACCAGACCTCGGGCCAGCTGCTCGAGTCGCTCTCCGTCTCCGGGGCCGCCCTGCTCGCCCGGGTCGTCGACGACCTGGCGGTCGGTCGTGCGGTGCCCGCCGACCAGGACGGCGAGGTCACCCTGGCGCCGAAGCTGACCCTCGCGGACGGGCGGATCGACTGGGCCGTCGACGGCGACGTCGTCGCGTCCCGCATCCGCGGCGTCACGCCCGAGCCCGGCGCCTTCACGGAGGTGGACGGCGATCGGCTCAAGGTGCTCCGCGCCGCCCCCGCGACCGGGATGGCGCCGCTGGCGCCAGGCGAGATCGAGTCGCGCGACGGCCGTGTGCTGGCCGGCACGGGCGGCGTGCCGCTCGAGCTGCTCGAGGTGCAGCCCGCCGGACGCCGTCCGATGCCCGCCGCCGACTGGCTGCGGGGCCGCCCAGGACGTCGGGCGACCGCCCGATGAGCGGCCAGGGGGCCGGCCGGGGTCGGGACGGGGGACGCGACCGCGACCAGGACCGAGGTCGCGGCCAGGACCGCACCCGCGGCGGCGACCGCCGAGAGCGCCACGCCGGCACCGGCCGCGACGCGCCCGGCGCCGGGCGGGTGACCGCCGCGCGCCGCGTCGCCTACTCGGTCGTGCGGGCGGTCTCCGCGAGCGACGCCTACTCGAACCTGCTGCTGCCCGCCCGGATCGCAGAGGCCGGGCTCTCGGCGGCCGACGCCGGCTTCGCCACCGAGCTGGCCTACGGCACGCTGCGGATGCGCGGCCGCTACGACCGCATCCTCGAGATCGCGGCCGGACGCACCGCTGACCGGATCGACCCGGCCGTGCTCGATCTGCTCCGGCTCGGCGCGCACCAGCTGCTCGGCATGCGCGTGGCGGCCCACGCCGCGGTCGATGAGACCGTGACGCTCGCCCGGGTCAGCGGCTACGCACGTGCCAGCGGCTTCGTCAACGGGGTGCTGCGCACCCTCACGCGCACCGATCCGGAGGAGTGGCTCGCCCGCGCCGTCGCCGGGCTCGACGTCGACGACGCGCGCGCCGTCACGGCCTCGCATCCCACCTGGGTCGTCGCCGCGCTGCGGGAGGCCCTCGCGGCCGAGGGCGCCGATGACGAGCTCGACGCCCTGCTCGAGGCCGACAACACCGCACCCCGGGTGTCGCTCGCCGCACTGCCCGGCCTGGCCGAGCCGCGCGAGGCGGGGGAGCCGGGGCGGATCTCGCCGATCGGCGCCGCCGCCCCGCCGGGAGATCCCGCGCGGCTCGCGCCGGTCGCCGAGGGCCGGGTGCGCGTGCAGGACGAGGGCTCGCAGCTCGCCGCGCTCGCACTGAGCCGCGCCCGGCCGATCCGACCGGCCGGGGCGGGGGACGCGGACGGCCACGCGGGCACGACCGGCGAGCGCTGGCTGGACCTCTGCGCCGGTCCGGGAGGCAAGACCGCCGTGCTGGGCGCCGAGGCCCGGATCGGCGGGGCGACGGTGCTCGCGAACGAGCTCGTGCCGGCCCGCGCCGGCCTGGTGCGCCGCGCGGTCGCGGCGCTCCGCGACGCGGCCCCCGAGGTGGTCGTCGGCGACGGCCACCGCTTCGGCTCCATCGGCCCCGACGGCGCACTCCACTTCGACCGCATCCTGCTCGACGCGCCGTGCACCGGGCTCGGCGCGCTCCGCCGCCGCCCGGAGGCGCGCTGGCGCAAGACACCGGAGGACCTCGCCGACCTCACCGCGCTCCAGGCCTCGCTCCTCGACGCCGCGGTCGCCGCGCTCGCCCCCGGCGGGCTGCTCGCCTACGTGACGTGCTCGCCCGTGCTGGCCGAGACGCGCGACCAGGTGGCGGGCGTGCTCGCCCGGCATCCGGCGCTCCGCGCGATCGACACCCCGGCCGTGCTCCGGGCGATCGCACCGGGTGCGCTGTCGCTGCCGGAGGGCGCGGACGCCGCGCTCTCCGCCCAGCTCTGGCCCCATCGCGACGGCACGGACGCCATGTTCGTGCAGCTGCTCGAACTGCCCGCGTAGCGCTGCGGACGAGGAGCGGAACCCCGGCTGCCAGCGCCTAGGCTTCCGACCGTGGCCGTGCGCATCGAACCGAGCATCCTCTCCGCCGACTTCGCGAACATGGAGTCGGAGCTGCAGCGGATCGCCACGGCCGACGCCGTGCACGTCGACGTGATGGACAACCACTTCGTGCCGAACCTCACGTTCGGGCCGCGGATGGTGGAGCGCGTGCAGGCGACGTCGCCGATCCCGCTCGACGTGCACCTCATGATCAGCGCCCCGGACCACTGGGCCCCGGGCTACGCCGAGCTCGGCGCGTTCAGCGTCACCTTCCACGTGGAGGCCTCGGACGACCCGGTCGCGCTGGCGCGCCGCATCCGCTCGATCGGCAGCCGCGCCGGCATCGCGCTGAAGCCGGATACCCCGGCCAGCGCCTACCTCGACATCCTCGAGGAGTTCGACCAGGTGCTCGTGATGACCGTCGAGCCCGGGTTCGGCGGGCAGACGTTCCAGGACCGCACGATGCCGAAGCTGCGCGCGCTGCGCGAGCAGGTCGACGCCACCGGGCTCGACGTCTGGCTGCAGGTCGACGGCGGCATCACGCTCGAGACGATCGCGATCGCGGCCGAGAACGGGGCGGACACGTTCGTGGCGGGGTCGAGCGTCTACGGCACGGAGGACGCCGCCGCGGCCATCGCCGGCCTGCGGTCCGCGGCGTCCGCGCATGTCCACCCGTCTGCTTGACTGGACGCATGACTGACAAGACCAAGCCCGAGATCGACTTCCTCGAGGGCCCGGCGCCCACGGAGCTCGTGATCACCGACCTCGAGATCGGCGACGGTCCGGAGGCCACTCCGGGCGCGACCGTCGACGTGCACTACCTCGGCGTCGACTTCGAGTCCGGCGAGGAGTTCGACTCCAGCTGGGGCCGCGGCGAGTCGATCGAGTTCCCGCTGCGCGGCCTGATCAAGGGCTGGCAGGAGGGCATCCCCGGCATGCGCGTCGGCGGACGCCGCCAGCTCGTCTGCCCGCCGGAGCTCGCCTACGGCCCCGCCGGCGGCGGCCACCGCCTCTCCGGTCGCACGCTCGTCTTCGTGATCGACCTCCTCGGCGTCCGGTGACCCCCTCGCGCGCCCGGTAGCCTGGACGCGATGAAGACGTTCGACGCGCTGTTCGCCGAGCTCAGCGACAAGGCAGCCACCCGCCCGGCGGGATCCGGCACCGTCGCCGAGCTCGACGCCGGCGTGCACGCGATCGGCAAGAAGATCGTCGAGGAGGCCGCCGAGGTCTGGATGGCGGCGGAGTACCAGAGCGACGACGAGACCGCCGCCGAGATCTCCCAGCTCGTCTACCACCTGCAGGTGCTCATGCTCGCGAAGGGGCTCACGCCGGACGACGTCTGGCGACATCTCTGATCCGCCGGACGGCGCCAGCGCGCCGTCGCCGAGCCATCACCCCTGACCGAGCGAGACGTCGCGGATCCCCGCGGCGGAGGACGGACCTTCGAACATGACCCTCCGGATCGCCGTGCCGAACAAGGGCACGCTCTCCGAGACCGCGGTGCAGATGCTCCGCGAGGCGGGCTACGCGGTGCGCCGCGACAGCAAGGAGCTCATCGTCGCGGACACCGCGAACGACGTCGACTTCTTCTACCTGCGCCCGCGCGACATCGCCACCTACGTCGGCTCGGGCGCGCTCGACGTCGGCCTCACCGGCCGCGACCTGCTGCTCGACTCCCACTCGGAGGCGCGCGAGCTGGCCGAGCTCGACTTCGGCGCCTCGACGTTCCGGTTCGCCGGACCGCCGGACCGGTTCCGCACCCTCGACGACCTCGCGGGCAAGCGGGTCGCGACGAGCTACGACGGCCTCGTCGGCGACTTCCTCGCCCGTGAGGGCATCGAGGCCACCGTCGTGCGGCTCGACGGCGCGGTGGAGTCCGCCGTGCGGCTCGGCGTCGCCGACGCGGTCGCCGACGTCGTCGAGACCGGCACCACGCTGCGACTGCAGGGCCTGGAGATCTTCGGCCCCGTCATCCTCGAGTCGGCGGCGGTGCTCATCGCGCGCGACGACTCGCCGGCCGGGCTCGAGACGTTCCGCCGGCGCCTCGAGGGGGTCATGGTCGCGCACCGCTGGGTGCTCATGGACTACGACCTGCCCTCCGACCTCATGGAGCAGGCTTCCGCGATCACGCCCGGCTTCGAGTCGCCGACCGTGTCGCCGCTCCGCGGCAGCGGCTGGGTCGCGGTGCGCGTCATGGTGCCGCGCTCGGAGACGAACGCGATCATGGACCGCCTCTATGCACTCGGCGCGCGCGCCATCCTCGTCACGTCCATCCACGCGGCCCGGATCTGAGCATGGGCGTCGTCACCCGCGTCATCCCGTGCCTCGACGTGGCCGGCGGCCGCGTGGTGAAGGGCGTCAACTTCCTCGACCTGCGCGACCAGGGCGATCCCGTCGAGCTCGCCGCGCGCTACGCCGAGCAGGGCGCCGACGAGATCACGTTCCTCGACGTCACCGCGACCGTCGACGACCGGGCCACCACCTACGAGGTCGTCACGCGCACGGCCGAGCAGGTCTTCGTGCCGCTGACGGTCGGCGGCGGCGTCCGGTCGCGCGACGACGTCGCGCGACTGCAGGCCTGCGGTGCCGACAAGGTCGGCGTCAACAGCGCCGCGATCGCCCGGCCGGAGCTGCTCGGCGAGATCGCCGACCGCTTCGGCGCCCAGGCCCTCGTGCTGAGTCTGGACGTGAAGCGCAGCACCCGCACCCGCAGCGGCTTCGTCGTCACGACGCACGGCGGCCGCACGGAGACCGAGCTCGACGCGCTGGCGTGGGCGAAGGAGGCCATCGACCGCGGCGCGGGCGAGCTGCTCGTGAACTCGATCGACGCGGACGGCACGAAGCTCGGCTTCGACCTCGAGCTCGTCGCGGCCGTGCGGGAGCTCAGCACGGTGCCGGTCATCGCGAGCGGCGGCGCGGGCGCGGTCGAGGACTTCGCCCCGGCCGTCGACGCCGGCGCGGACGCCGTGCTGGCGGCCTCCGTGTTCCACAGCGGCCGGCTCACGGTCGGCGACGTGAAGGACGCGCTCCGCGCGGAGGGGATCGAGGTCCGATGAGCGACGACACCGCATCCGGCAGCGCGTCCGGCGCCGGCGCGATTCCCGGATCCGACCCGGACGCGGTCCTCGCCCGCGTGCGCTGGAGCTCCGACGGCCTGCTGCCCGCGATCATCCAGCAGCACGACTCCGGCGAGGTGCTCATGCTCGGCTGGATGGACGCGGAGGCGCTCCGCCGCACGCTCACCGAGGGCCGGGTGACCTTCTGGTCGCGCAGCCGGCAGGAGTACTGGCGCAAGGGCGACACGTCCGGACACCGCCAGTACGTGCGCTCCGCCGCGCTCGACTGCGACGACGACGCGCTGCTGGTGCGCGTCGAGCAGCTCGGCGCCGCCTGCCACACGGGCGCGCACTCCTGCTTCGACGTCGATCCGCTCGAGCCGGTCGTCGGCTCCAGCACCGCCGAGGGAGAGCTCCCATGAGCACCACGACCCGCGCCGACTTCGACGCCCGCATCGCCGCCGGCGACCGCGTCGTCCCCGTGCTCCGCGAGCTGTTCGCCGACGGCGAGACCCCGATCGGCGTGTACCGCAAGCTCGCCGTCGGCACGCCCGGCGGCTTCCTCCTCGAGTCCGCCGAGCAGGGCGGCATCTGGTCGCGCTGGTCGTTCGTCGGCGTCCGCGCCTTCGGCGTGCTGACCGAGCAGGACGGCGAGGCGCTCTGGCTCGACACCGGCCTCCCCGCCGAGCGCGCGCTCGGGGCCGACGCGCCCCGCGAGCCGCTCGCCGCGCTCGACGCCCTCTACGCGCGCTGGAGCACGCCGCACCACGACGACCACCCGCCGCTGACCGGGGGACTGGTCGGCTTCATCGGCTGGGAGGCGGTGCGCCAGCTCGAGCACCTGCCCGATCGGCCGCCGGCCGACTTCGCCGTGCCCGCGCAGGCGCTGAGCCTCGTCTCCGAGCTCGTCGCACTCGACCACCGCAACGGCACGGCCGTGCTCATCACCAGCGCGCTGAACGACGGCGCGGACGACGCGGACACCCTCTGGACGCGCGCTCAGGAGCGCCTCGACGGCCTGCAGGACGGGCTCGCCGGCGCGAGCGAGGCCTGGATCGCGGAGGTCGACCTCTCGACCGAGCCGACGCCGACGCCGCGCATCAGCCCGGACGCCTACCGCGAGTCGGTCGTGCGCTCGAAGGACTTCATCCGCGACGGCGACGTGTTCCAGGTCGTCATCTCGCAGCGCTTCGACCACGAGCTCACCGCCGACCCGATCGACGTCTACCGCGTGCTCCGCGCGCTGAACCCGAGCCCGTACATGTACCTGCTCGAGCTCGAGTCGCCGACCGGTGCGCCGTACACGATCGTCGGCTCCTCACCCGAGGCGCTCGTGAAGGTCGACGCCGGGCGCGTCTACTCGCACCCGATCGCCGGCTCACGGCCGCGCGGCGGCACGCCGGACGCCGACACCGACCTCGAGCAGGAGCTGCTGGCAGACCCGAAGGAGCGCGCCGAGCACCTCATGCTCGTCGACCTCGCCCGCAACGACCTCTCGAAGGTCTGCGTGCCGGGCTCGGTCGAGGTCACCGAGTTCATGCGGGTCGAGCGCTTCAGCCACATCATGCATCTCGTCTCGAGCGTCGAGGGCGACCTGCGTCCCGGCGCCGACGCCGTCGACGTGTTCCGCGCGACGTTCCCGGCCGGCACCCTGTCCGGCGCGCCGAAGCCGCGGGCGCTCGAGATCATCGACGAGCTCGAGGTCGCCCAGCGCGGCGTGTACGGCGGCGTGGTCGGCTACTTCGGCCTCGCCGGCGACGCGGACCTCGCGATCGCCATCCGCACGGCGACGATCGTGGACGGCGTCGCCCACGTGCAGGCCGGCGGCGGGCTCGTCGCCGACTCCGACCCGGAGACGGAGCGGATCGAGTCGCAGAACAAGGCGGCCGCCCCGCTGCGCGCCGTCGCCATCGCCAACGCGATGCGCCGCGTGCGCTGAAGAGCGGCCCGACCGTGACCCCGTCCCGCCTCCGCCTGCTCACCGTCCTCGGCCTGCTCGTCGCCGACGGCGCCGCGCTGCTCGCCTGGTCGCAGACCTGGTTCGTGCTGCGGGTGGAGTCGCGCGACGTCGAGATCCCCGGCTCGATCGCGGGCGGCGCGGTGCTCGCGTTCACGCTGACCGGCCTCGCGCTCGTGCTCGCCGTGCTGCTGGCCGGCGTCGTCTTCCGGGTCGTGCTCGGCGTGCTGCAGGTGCTCGTCGGCGGCTGCCTCGCGGCGTCGGCCGCGATCGGGCTGGCCGACCCGCTCTCCGCGGCCGGACCGGTGCTCGCCGAGACCACCGGCCTGACCGGCCCCGCGGCCCGCGCGCTCGTCGAGCGGACGACGGCGACGGCCTGGCCGGCGGTCGCGATCGCGGCCGGCATCGTGCTCGCGCTGCTCGGCCTGCTGCTCGCCGTCGGCGCGCCGCGCTGGCCGCGCGCCACCCGTCGCTTCGAGCGCAGCCGGATGGCGCCGACGGACGACGACGCGGGCGCATCCGACCCGATCGGGGAGTGGGACGCGCTGAGCAAGGGCGAGGACCCGACCGAGCCGCCCCGCTAGACTGGCGGGACCCCACGACAAGGAGCTTCAGTGTCGGACGACAACGACCCCGGCCACGGCAATTCGCCGGCGGCCTGGACGGCCGTGATCATCATGCTCGTCTTCATCGCCGGCGGGACGCTGGCGTTCTGGTTCAACCTCCCCGTGGTGGTCTGGCTCTGCGCCGGCGGAACGGTCCTCGGACTGATCGTCGGCGGCGTGATGGCCAAGCTCGGCTACGGCGTGCGGGGTCCGCGCTACGTGCCGAAGGCCCACGACTAGCGCCGTGCTCTCCGATCTCGTCGCGGGCGCCGTCGCCGACGCGGCCGAGCGCCGCGAATCCCGTCCGCTCGCGGACGTCGAAGCCGCCGCACTCGCCCAGGCCCCCCCACTCGACGCCCTCGGCGCGCTCGCGCCCGCCGACCGCGTGAAGCTCATCGCCGAGGTGAAGCGCGCCAGCCCGTCGCGCGGCGCCCTCGCCGACATCGCCGATCCGGCCGCCCTCGCCGTCTCGTACGAGACCGGCGGCGCGAGCGCGATCTCGGTGCTCACCGAGCAGCGCCGGTTCCTCGGCTCGCTGCAGGACCTCGAGGCCGTGCGCTCCGCCGTGAGCGTGCCGGTGCTGCGCAAGGACTTCATCGCCGAGCCGTACCAGGTGCTCGAGGCGCGCGCCGCGGGCGCCGACCTCGTGCTGCTCATCGTCGCCGCGCTCGACCAGCCCGTGCTCGCCGAGCTCCACGACCTCGTGGGCTCGCTCGGCATGACGGCCCTCGTCGAGACGCACTCGGCCGACGAGCTCGAGCGGGCGCTCGACCTCGGCGCCGCGCTCATCGGCGTGAACGCCCGCGACCTGTCGACGTTCGAGCTCGACCGCGACCTGTTCGGCACGCTGGCCGACCGCATCCCCTCCGGCGTCGTCCGCGTCGCCGAGTCGGCCGTGCTCGGCCCCGACGACGTCGCGCACTACCGCGCGGCCGGCGCCGACGTCGTGCTGGTGGGGGAGGCGCTCGTCACCGACGGCGACCCCGTGCAGCGCATCGAGTCGTTCCTGGCGGCCGGCGCATGAGCGACGACGCCCGCTCCCTGCGCAACGCGCCCGGCCCGTTCTTCGGCGGGTACGGCGGCCGGTTCATGCCGGAGTCGCTCATGGCGGCCATCGACGAGCTCACGGCGGCCTACGAGGCCGCGCGGGTCGACCCGGAGTTCCAGGCGGAGCTCACCGCGCTGCACCGCACCTACACCGGGCGGCCGTCGATCGTCACCGAGGTGCCGCGGTTCGCGGAGCACGCCGGCGGTGCGCGCATCATCCTCAAGCGCGAGGACCTGAACCACACCGGCAGCCACAAGATCAACAACGTGCTCGGGCAGGCCCTGCTCACGCGGCGGATCGGCAAGACACGCGTGATCGCGGAGACCGGCGCCGGCCAGCACGGCGTCGCCACCGCCACGGCAGCGGCGCTGTTCGGGCTCGAGTGCACCATCTTCATGGGCGAGGTCGACACGCAGCGCCAGGCGCTCAACGTCGCCCGGATGCGCCTGCTGGGTGCCGAGGTCGTCTCCGTCCAGACCGGATCGCGCACCCTCAAGGACGCGATCAACGACGCGTACCGCGAGTGGGTGGCCACCGTCGACACCACCAACTACATCTTCGGCACCGCTGCAGGGCCGCACCCCTTCCCCGCCATGGTGCGCGACTTCCAGAGCATCATCGGCACGGAGGCGCGCGAGCAGGTGCTCGCCCTCACCGGCCGGCTGCCGGACGCCGTCATGGCGTGCGTCGGCGGCGGCTCGAACGCGATCGGCATCTTCTCCGCCTTCCTCGACGACGCCGACGTGCGGCTCATCGGCTGGGAGGCCGCCGGTGACGGGATCGACACGCCCCGCACCGCGGCGTCGATCGAGCGCGGCCGACCGGGCGTGCTCCACGGCGCGCGGAGCTACCTGCTGCAGGACGAGGACGGGCAGACGCTGGAGTCGCACTCCATCTCCGCCGGCCTCGACTACCCGGGGGTCGGCCCCGAGCACGCCTTCCTCGCCGACGTCGGCAGGGCCGAGTACCTCGGCGCGACGGATACGGAGGCCATGGACGCGCTGCGCCTGCTGTCGCGCACCGAGGGCATCATCCCGGCCATCGAGTCCGCGCACGCCCTCGCCGGCGCCCTCAAGCTCGGCCCGGAGCTCGGCGCCGGCTCGGTCATCCTCGTGAACCTCAGCGGCCGGGGCGACAAGGACGTGCAGACGGCCGGTCGCTGGTTCGACCTCTTCGACGACGGGGCGGTGCAGGCGTGACCCTCCACGTCGGCGACGCCATCGACGCGGCGGGCGCCGCCGGCCCCGGCGCGGTCGTGGGCTACCTGCCCGTCGGCTTCCCGGACCTCCCGACCAGCATCGACGCCGCCGTCGCGCTCATCGACGGCGGCTTCACGGCGCTCGAGCTCGGCCTGCCCTACTCCGACCCGGTCATGGACGGCGCCGCGATCCAGAAGGCGACGACCGCCGCGCTGGCCGGCGGCTTCCGCATCCACGACGTGTTCACCGCCGTCGAGCAGATCCGGGCCCGCGTCGACGCGCCCGTGCTCTGCATGACGTACTGGAACCCGGTGATGCAGTACGGCGCGGAGCGATTCGCCCAGTCTCTGCGCGATGCCGGGGGAGCGGGGCTCATCACGCCCGACATCACCCCGGACGCCGGCACCGGCTGGACGGAGATCAGCGAGCGCACGGGACTCGACCGCGTCTACCTCGCGGCGCCGTCCTCGACCGAGGAGCGGATCGCGCTCACCGTCGAGGCGAGCCGCGGCTTCGTCTACGCCGTCTCGACCATGGGCATCACGGGCGCGCGGGCGGATGTCGACCGCGCGGCCCGCTCGCTCGTCGACCGCCTGCACGCCGCCGGCGCCGAGCGCGCCTGCGTCGGCATCGGCATCTCCACCGGCGAGCAGGTCGCCGAGGTGCTCGAGTACGCGGAGGGCGCGATCGTCGGCTCGGCGCTCGTCAGCGCCCTCGCCGACGGGGGCATCCCGGCGCTGTCGACCCTGGCGTCGCGCCTGACCGCCGGCCGGTAGACTCGCGGACGTGCTTCGCCCCGCCAGCATCCCCAGCCCGCCCCTCGACTGGCGACAGTTCGAGCTCGGCACGTGGATCCACTCCTGGCTGCCGGCATGGCCGGCGGGCTGGAACCCCGTCATCCACACCTACGCGATCTGCATCCTCGTGGGCATCGTCGCCGCCGTCCTCATCGCCAACCACCGCCTCACCGAGCGCGGCGGGGAGCGCTGGATCATCCTCGACCTCGCGATCGGCGCCGTCATCGGCGGCATCGTGGGCGCGCGGCTCTTCCACGTGGTGACCCACCCCGGCGACTTCTTCCCCTTCGACGCGGCGCATCCCGCCTGGAAGGTGTTCGCGGTCTGGGAGGGCGGCGTCGCCTACTACGGTGCGCTGCTCGGCGGCGCGCTCGGCGTCTACATCGCGAGCCGCATCGTGGGCCTCCGCACCTGGAGCGCCCTCGACGCGATCGCCCCGGGGATGCTCATCGCGCAGGCGTTCGGCCGCCTCGGCAACTACTTCAACCACGAGCTGTTCGGCCTGCCGACCACCCTGCCGTGGGGCCTCGAGATCGAGTCCACGAACAGCGCCTACCCGGCCGGGCTGCCGGACGGCACGCTGTTCACTCCGACGTTCCTCTACGAGATCACCTGGAACGTCATCGGCTTCGCGGTGCTCATCGCCGTCGACCACCGCCTCAAGCTGCAGTGGGGCAAGATGCTCGGCCTCTACCTGATCTGGCAGGGCATCGGCCGCAGCTACTTCGAGTCGATCCGCGTCGACCCGAGCGAGTACTACTTCGGCATCCGGGCGAACGTCTGGGCGGCGATCGGCGCGATCGTGCTGGGCCTCATCATCATCTGGGTGCAGTCCCGCCGCCATCCCGGCCAGGAGCCCTCGATCTACCGCCAGGGCCACGAGTACGTGCCCGACGCTGGGGTAGACTCCGAAGACACGTATACGGACACCGACGACGCCGACGCCGCGGTCGGCACCGGTGCCGCGACGACCGCCACAAGCGGCGCGGCCAGATCCTGACGCGGGCCTGGGGGCCCGCACCCCCGTACGCTCTCGAGGCGGCCGCACCGGCCCGCCGAGCGGCGGCGACATCTGACCCCGGGCCAGCGACGTCCCATCCCAGCACCACGAGGAGGACGGTTGCCATGGCGCAGACCCCGTTCCAGAGCACGCCGTTCGGTCGGCACAGCTCCGTGCCCGCCGCGCAGGGCCTCTACGACCCGCGATTCGAGAAGGACGCCTGCGGCCTCGCGATGGTCGCGACGCTCCGCGGCACCGCGGGCCACGACATCATCGAGAACGCGCTCGACGCGCTCCGCCATCTCGAGCACCGCGGCGCGATCGGCTCCGACGCCGGCACCGGCGACGGCGCGGGCATCATCACGCAGATGCCGGACGAGTTCCTCAGGGCCGTCGCCGGCGTGACCCTCCCGCCGGCCGGCGCCTACGCCGCCGGCATGGTCTTCCTGCCGACGGACGACGACGAGCGCGCCGAGCAGAAGGCCGGGCTCGAGCGGATCGCCGCGGAGGAGGGCCTCACCGTGCTCGGCTGGCGCGACGTGCCCGTCGTGCTCGACGAGCTCGGCACCCTCGCCCGCAACGCGGCGCCGGTGTTCGAGCAGCTCTTCGTGAGCGACCGGGCCGGCGCGGCCGGCATCGCGCTCGACCGCCTGACCTTCCGGATGCGCAAGCGCGCGGAGCGCGAGCTCGGGGCGTATCTGCCCTCGCTGTCGTCGCGCACCATCGTCTACAAGGGCATGGTCACGACGCTCCAGCTCGAGCCGTTCTACCCGGACCTCAGCGACCCGCGCTTCACATCGAAGCTCGCCCTCGTGCACTCGCGCTACTCCACGAACACGTTCCCGTCGTGGCCGCTCGCGCAGCCGTTCCGCATGATCGCGCACAACGGCGAGATCAACACCGTCCAGGGCAACCGCAACTGGATGCGCGCCCGCCAGTCGCAGCTCGAGTCCGAGCTGCTCGGCGACCTGCGCCCGGTGCTGCCCATCGTCACGCCCGGCGCGAGCGACTCGGCGTCGTTCGACGAGGTCGTGGAGCTGCTGCAGCTCGCGGGCCGCAGCCTGCCGCACTCGATCATGATGATGGTGCCCGAGGCCTGGGAGAACCAGGCCGACATGGACCCGGCGAAGCGCTCGTTCTACGAGTTCCACTCCATGCTCATGGAGCCCTGGGACGGCCCGGCCGCGCTCGTCTTCACCGACGGCTCGCTCGTCGGCGCCACGCTCGACCGCAACGGCCTGCGCCCCGGCCGGTTCGTCGTCACCGACGACGGGCTCGTCGTGCTCGCGAGCGAGATCGGCGTGCTCGACGTGCCGGCCGAGAAGGTCGTCCGCAAGGGCCGCCTGCAGCCCGGCAAGATGTTCCTCGTCGACACCGAGGCCGGCCGCATCGTCGAGGACGACGAGATCAAGGCCGACCTCGCCGCGGCCGAGCCCTGGCAGGAGTGGCTCGACGGCGGCCGCATCCACCTCGGCGACCTGCCCGAGCGCGAGCACATCATCCACACCCCGGCGTCGGTGACCCGCCGCCAGCGCACCTTCGGCTACACCGAGGAGGAGGTGCGCATCCTCATCGCTCCCATGGCGCAGAAGGGCGCGGAGCCGCTCGGCGCCATGGGATCGGACACGCCGATCGCCGTGCTCAGCGACCGGCCGCGGCTGCTGTTCGACTACTTCACGCAGCAGTTCGCCCAGGTGACGAACCCGCCGCTCGACTCGATCCGCGAGGAGGTCGTGACCTCGATGTCGTCCGGCCTCGGGCCGGAGCGCAACCTGCTCGACGCGGGCCTCGACCACGCGAAGCAGATCGTGCTGTCGTTCCCGGTGATCGACAACGACGAGCTCGCGAAGGTGCAGCACTTCGAGACCGCGAGCGGACGCCGCCCGACCACCGTGATCAAGGGCCTCTACCGCGTCGACCGCGGCGAGAAGGCCCTCGAGGAGCGGCTGGCGGAGATGTGCCGCGAGGCAGACGCCGCCATCGCGTCCGGTGCGCAGTTCCTCGTGCTCAGCGACCGCGACTCGAACGGCGACCTGGCCCCGGTGCCGTCGCTGCTCATGCTCGCCGCCGTGCACCACCACCTGATCCGCCAGGAGACGCGGATGAAGGTCGGCCTGATCGTGGAGGCCGGCGACGTGCGCGAGGTGCACCACGTCGCGCTGCTCATCGGCTTCGGCGCCTCGGCGATCAACCCGTACCTCGCGATGGAGACCGCGGAGCAGCTCGTGCTCAGCGGCATGATCGCGGACCTCACGCCCGAGAAGGCCGTCAAGAACCTCATCAAGGCGCTCGGCAAGGGCGTGCTGAAGATCATGTCGAAGATGGGCATCTCGGTCGTCAGCTCGTACGCGGGCGCCCAGGCGTTCGAGGCCGTCGGCCTGAGCCAGGCGTTCGTCGACCAGTACTTCACGGGCACGACCAGCCTGCTCGGCGGCGTCGGCATCGACGTGATCGCCGCGGAGAACCGCGCGCGGCACGAGGCGGCCTACCCTGAGGACGGCGCGATCGTCGCCCACGAGCGCCTCGCGATCGGCGGCGAGTACCAGTGGCGCCGCGAGGGACCGCCGCACCTGTTCAACCCGGACACCGTCTTCCGGCTGCAGCACGCGACCCGCCAGCGCCGGTACGACATCTTCCGCGACTACACGCGGCTGGTCGACGAGCAGGCCGAGAACCTCATGACGCTGCGCGGGCTGTTCAAGCTCCGCACCGGTGCGCGCACCCCGCTGCCCATCGACGAGGTCGAGCCGATATCGTCGATCATGGAGCGCTTCAACACCGGCGCGATGAGCTACGGCTCGATCAGCGAGGAGGCGCACAGCACCCTCGCGATCGCCATGAACCGCATCGGCGGCCGCTCGAACACCGGCGAGGGCGGCGAGGACGTCGAGCGCCTGCTCGACCCCGAGCGCCGCAGCCGCATCAAGCAGGTCGCCTCCGGCCGCTTCGGCGTCACGAGCATGTACCTGACGCACGCCACGGACATCCAGATCAAGATGGCGCAGGGCGCCAAGCCCGGCGAGGGCGGCCAGCTCATGGCCCAGAAGGTCTATCCGTGGATCGCGCGGACGCGGCACTCGACCGCCGGCGTCGGCCTCATCTCGCCGCCGCCGCACCACGACATCTACTCGATCGAGGACCTGAAGCAGCTGATCTTCGACCTCAAGCGGGCGAACCCGCAGGCGCGCGTGCACGTGAAGCTCGTGTCGCAGTCGGGCATCGGCGCGGTCGCGGCCGGCGTGACGAAGGCCCTGGCCGACGTCGTGCTCGTCTCCGGCCACGACGGCGGCACCGGCGCCAGCCCGGTCAACTCGCTCAAGCACGCGGGCACGCCGTGGGAGATCGGCCTCGCCGAGACGCAGCAGACGCTCATGCTCAACGGCATGCGCGACCGCGTCGTCGTGCAGGTCGACGGCCAGATGAAGTCCGGCCGCGACGTGGTCGTGGCCGCGCTGCTCGGCGCCGAGGAGTTCGGCTTCGCGACGGCGCCGCTCGTCGTGACCGGCTGCATCCTCATGCGCGTCTGCCACCTCGACACCTGCCCGGTCGGCGTCGCGACCCAGAACCCGGAGCTCCGCGCGCGATTCACCGGCAAGCCGGAGTTCGTCGAGACGTTCTTCGAGTTCATCGCCCAGGAGGTGCGCGAGTACCTCGCCGAGCTCGGCTTCCGCTCGATCGAGGAGGCCGTCGGCCACGCCGAGCTGCTCGACGTCGACCGCGCCGTCGACCACTGGAAGGCCGACGGGCTCGACCTGTCGCCGATCCTCGTCGGCCCGGAGTTCGACGTCGACGAGCCGCGGCGCCACGCCCGCGACCAGGACCACGAGCTCGAGGACCACTTCGACCAGCAGGTGATCCGCCTCGCCCAGGCCGCGCTCGAGCGCGGCGAACCGGTGTCGCTCGACCTCGCCGTGCGCAACACGGAGCGCGCGGTCGGCACGATGCTCGGCCACGAGGTCACGCTGCGCCACGGCGAGCACGGCCTCCCGGCGGACACGATCCGCATCACGCTGCACGGCAGCGCCGGCCAGTCGCTCGGCGCCTTCCTCCCGGCCGGCATCTCGCTGCGCCTCGAGGGCGACAGCAACGACTACGTCGGCAAGGGGCTCAGCGGCGGCCAGATCTCGCTGCGCACCCCGCCCGGATCGGCCTTCCCGGCCGAGCACAACGTGATCGCCGGCAACGTCGTGGGCTACGGCGCGACCCAGGGCTCGATGTTCCTCGGCGGCCAGGTCGGCGAGCGGTTCCTCGTGCGCAACTCCGGTGCGACCGCGGTCGTCGAGGGCGTGGGCGACCACGCGCTCGAGTACATGACCGGCGGGCTCGCCGTCATCCTCGGCGGCACCGGGCGCAACCTCGGCGCGGGCATGTCGGGCGGCACCGCCTACGTGCACGAGCTCGACCCGCAGCGCGTCAACCGCGACGCGCTGGCCACGGGGGAGCTCTCGCTGCTGCCGCTCGAGGGCGCCGACGTCGAGATCCTCGGCGACCTGCTGCAGCGCCACCTCGACGAGACGGGCTCGCCCGTCGCGGCGGGGATGCTCGACGACCTCGAGGCTGCCGCGGCGCGCTTCACGAAGGTGCTGCCGCGCGACTACGCCGCGGTGCTGAAGACCCGCCAGGATGCGGTGGACGCCGGGATCGACCCCGACGGCGACGCGACCTGGCGCAAGATCCTGGAGGTGACCGTCCGGTGATGACCGCGTCTGATCCCGAGGGCGTCCGTCCCGTCCACACGATCCTGGAGGTGACCCTCGGTGGCTGATCCCAAGGGCTTCCTGTCGACCCGCGAGCGGGAGACCCCGGCTCGTCGTCCTGTCGCGCTCCGGCTCATGGACTGGAAAGAGGTCTACGAGCCGGGCGACTCGACCCAGCTGCGCCGGCAGGCGGGGCGCTGCATGGACTGCGGCATCCCGTTCTGCCACCACGGCTGCCCGCTCGGCAACCTCATCCCCGAGTGGAACGACCTCACCTGGCGCGGCGAGGGCCGGCAGGCGATCGAGCGCCTCCACGCGACGAACAACTTCCCGGAGTTCACCGGCACGCTCTGCCCGGCCCCGTGCGAGGCGTCGTGCGTGCTCGGCATCAACCAGCCCGCCGTGACGATCAAGCAGGTCGAGATCTCGATCATCGACCAGGCCTGGTCGAACGGCTGGGTGCAGCCGCACCCGCCGGAGCGCCTGACCGGCAAGACCGTCGCGGTCGTCGGATCCGGCCCCGCCGGCCTCGCCGCCGCCCAGCAGCTCACCCGCGCCGGTCACACGGTGGCCGTGTACGAGCGCGACGACCGCATCGGCGGCCTGCTGCGCTACGGCATCCCGGACTTCAAGATGGAGAAGAAGCGCCTCGAGGCCCGCCTCGGCCAGATGCAGGCCGAGGGCACGCGCTTCCGCGCCGGCGTCGAGATCGGCCGCGACATCAGCTGGGCCGACCTCAAGGGCCGCTACGACGCCGTCGTGGTCGCCACCGGCGCCACCGTGCCGCGCGATCTGTCGATCCCGGGCCGCGACCTGCTCGGCGTGCACTTCGCCATGGAGTACCTGGTGCAGCAGAACCGCGCCGGCGCCGGCACGGTCGTCGACAACCAGCTCACCGCCGAGGGCAAGCACGTCGTCGTCATCGGCGGCGGCGACACCGGTGCGGACTGCATCGGCACCGCCCACCGCCAGGGCGCCATCAGCGTGACGAACCTCGCGATCGGCTACCAGCCGCCCGTCGACCGTCCGGAGAGCCAGCCCTGGCCGATGATGCCGACCGTGTTCGAGGTCTCGAGCGCGCACGAGGAGGGCGGCGAGCGGGTCTACCTCGCCTCCACCGTCGAGTTCCTGTCGAACGACGCCGGCGAGGTCCGCGCGCTGCGCGTCGCCGAGACCGAGTACCTCGACGGACGCCGCGTGCCGAAGTCGGGCACCGAGCGCGAGATCCCCGCCGACCTGGTGCTCATCGCCATGGGCTTCACCGGCGCCGAGTCGCACACCCTTCAGCCGCAGTTGGCCGTGCCGTTCGACGAGCGCGGTAACGTGGCGCGCGATGAGCAGTACCAGACCAGCGAGCCGGGCGTCTTCGTCGCCGGCGACGCCGGACGCGGTCAGTCGCTGATCGTGTGGGCCATCGCCGAGGGACGCGCCGCCGCGGCCGCCGTCGACGCCTACCTGGAGGGCGAGACCCAGCTCCCCGCCCCCGTCCGTCCCAGCGACCGCGCCATCGCGGTCTGACCGCCCGCTTCGGCGGGCATCCCCACCACACCAAAGGAAGTCATGAGACGAGCCAAGATCGTCGCCACGCTCGGCCCCGCCACCTCGAGCTATGAGGCCCTCACGGCCATCATCGAGGCCGGAGTCGACGTCGCCCGGATGAACCTCAGCCACGGCAGCCATGAGGTCCACGACGGCGTCTACGCGAACATCCGCAAGGCCGCCGCCGACCTCGGCAAGCCGGTCGCGGTGCTCGTCGACCTGCAGGGCCCCAAGATCCGCCTCGGCAAGTTCGAGGCCGGCCCCTACGACCTCGCGGCCGGTGACATCTTCACCATCACGACCGAGGACGTCGTCGGCACGAAGGAGCTCGTCGGCACCACGTTCAAGGGCCTCCCGCAGGACGTCAAGGCGGGCGACTACCTGCTCATCGACGACGGCAAGGTGCGCGTCCAGGTGCTCGACACCGACGGGGTGCGCGTCCGCACGCAGGTGATCGTGCCGGGACCGGTGTCGAACAACAAGGGCATCAACCTCCCCGGCGTGGCCGTCAACGTGCCCGCGCTGAGCGAGAAGGACGAGGACGACCTCCGCTGGGGCCTGCGCCTCGGCGCCGACTACATCGCGCTGTCCTTCGTGCGCAACGCCGAGGACGTCGACCGCGTGCACGAGATCATGGCCGAGGAGGGCGTGCGCCTTCCCGTGATCGCGAAGATCGAGAAGCCGCAGGCCGTCGACGCGCTCGAGGAGATCATCGACGCCTTCGACGGCATCATGGTCGCCCGAGGCGACCTCGCCGTCGAGCTGCCGCTCGAGGCGGTGCCGATCGTGCAGAAGCGCGCGGTCGAGCTGGCCCGCCGCATGGCGAAGCCGGTCATCGTCGCCACCCAGATGCTCGAGTCGATGACGCACTCGCCGGTGCCGACCCGCGCCGAGGCCTCCGACGTCGCGAACGCGGTGCTCGACGGCGCGGACGCCGTCATGCTCTCCGGCGAGACCAGCGTCGGCGAGTTCCCCGTCGTCACCGTGCAGACCATGGCCCGCATCGTCGAATCCACCGAGGAGCACGGCCTCGAGCGCATCGCGCCGCTCGGCACGAAGCCGCGCACCCAGGGCGGTGCGATCACCCTCGCCGCCGCCGAGGTCGCCGACTTCGTCGAGGCGAAGTACGTCTGCGTCTTCACGGAGTCCGGCGACTCCGCCCGCCGCATGTCGCGCCTGCGCTTCCGCATCCCGATGAAGGCGTTCACCCCGTCGGAGGACATCCGTCGCCGGATGTCGCTCACCTGGGGCATCGAGTCGTTCCTCGTCGAGCGCGTGAAGCACACCGACAAGATGTTCAACCAGGTCGACTCCGTGCTGCTCGAGCAGGGGCTCGTCGAGCCCGGCGACAAGGTCGTCGTGATCTCCGGATCCCCTCCCGGCATCGCCGGCTCGACCAACGACATGCGCGTGCACACCATCGGCGCCGCGCTGAACCCGGACGCACCGGTCTGGGAGTCGGGCGAGCACGCCGACTGACCCGGTCCGGCTCGGCTCCGGCCCGGCTTCGTGCCGCGGGTCCCGCATCCGAGAGCCCCGTCCGCTGTACGTCATCTGCACGTCGGCGGCCGGGGCTCTCGTGCGTTCTACGGTGCCCACTGAGGGCCGACCGCGCTGAACCTGCTCGGAGCCCGGCGAGGAGGTCCACCATGAGCGACGCAGCATCCCACGGCCACGACGGCCACGAGAGCACGGACGGCCGCGACGGCCTCGAGGGCCAGGAGGTCTCGGGCGGCCGCCACGCGGCGACGGAGCGCCCCGGCGTCTACACCGACAGCGAGATCCCGGGCGAGCCGGACCACCAGGTGCAGGAGCACGACGGCCAGTACACCGACAGCGTCATCCCCGGCGATCCGGCTCCGACCGGCAAGACGGGCGAGGGCGCGTACACGGACAGCGAGATCCCGGGCGAGACCGCGCCGTAGGGCCGGTCCCGGCGCCGGGCGAGTCGATCGGCGCCGGAGCTCAGACGCCCGCGATCGGCAGCACGACCCGGTCGCGGGCGTCCCAGATGCGGAGCGCGGTGCCGTCCGCCTCGAGGTCCGGGAGGCCGTCCGCGACTCCGGCGTCGGCTCCGCTGGCCGCGCTGGCGCCGTCGGCGGGTCCGGCGAGCAGCTCGAGCGCCCGCGGCAGATCGGCCCGGCGCAGCCGCCGCGCGAGGGTGATGTGCGGCATCCAGTCGCCCGGCCGGGTCCGCGGCACCGGCACGCCCCATGACGCGATCGCATCGATCCCGGCGTGCAGCGCGACCAGTCCGGCCGTCGGCAGCACGCCGCGGGCCAGCACCACCCGGTCGTCGTGCGGGAACACGAGCAGCCCGGTGAGCCGGAGCGGGATCGGCAGCGCGACCTCGATCCGTCCGAGTCCCTCGAGCCGGCCGATCAGCAGGTCGCGCAGCGCGTCCGCCGACTCGTCCGGACCCGCCGAGCGGACGGCGAGGCTGAGGTGCGGCCGATTCGACGGCGAGGCGTGGGCGCCGGAGCTCGACAGCCCCGCGTCCTGGAGCGCCGTCCACTCCGCCCGGATGCGCGACTCCGCGATCGGGTCGAGCGTCAGCTCGACGCTGACGACGGGGGAGCGGTCGGCCACGATCCGAGGGTAGGCGCCCGACGCGTCCGTCTACCGGTCGCACCCGTCGTGCGGCGCGGACCCGGCCACCGGGTCGCGGCGTCCCGGACTCAACCCGCGATCGCGCGCACCCGGTTGTTGCGGGCGTCGTGCGTGAGCTCGACCAGCCCGAGCGCCTCCAGGAGCGGCGGCAGGTACATCCCGAATCGTCCGCGGTAGCCGGACCGCAGGCCGTACCAGCCGCCCACCGGATTCGCGGGGTCGCGGCCCCAGGCCTCGACCGTGCCGTCCGTCACCGGCTTCTTCTCGTCGGCGGCGCCGAGGTCCACCCAGTCTCCGCGCTCGAGCAGCCAGGCGTGCAGGTCGTCGATCGCCTCGGCGCGGTAGCGGAGCTGCGTCGAGCCGACCTGGCAGACGATCACGGGCGGATCGGCGTGGTCGTCGCGGTACATCTCGTACGACGACGATCCGGGGGCGGTGGTGAGCCGCCAGGGGTCCTCGCGAGTGCCGCTGCCATCCGCCATGATCGACTCCGCTCGTGCGTGTGCCGTCAGGGTAGTCCCGGCACGGGGCGGGCAGTCCGTCAGCTCGCAGGCGATCCCGGTACAGCGTCGCCGATCCGGGAGGAGGTGCATCCCGCGCGCGACTGGACCGAGCGGGTGGACGCCGATGCGGTGCCGGCCGAGGGACTTGAACCCTCACGCCCTCTCGGGCAGAGCATTTTGAGTGCCCCGCGTCTGCCGATTCCGCCAGGCCGGCCCGCCCCCGGCGCCGAGGGCAATCGAACGATACCGTAGGCTCTCCCCGTGAGTGACCAGTCCACCAGCTCCTCCGCTCCGCGCCGTGTCGTGGTCGCCGAGGACGAATCCCTGATCCGGCTCGACATCGTCGAGATCCTCCGCGACAACGGATTCGAGGTGGTCGGCGAGGCCGGCGACGGCGAGACCGCCGTGAAGCTGGCGACCGAGCTCAAGCCGGATCTCGTCGTCATGGACGTCAAGATGCCGCAGCTCGACGGCATCTCCGCGGCCGAGCGGCTCAGCAAGAACCACATCGCGCCCGTCGTGCTCCTCACCGCGTTCAGCCAGAAGGACCTCGTGGAGCGCGCCTCGGAGGCCGGAGCGCTCGCGTACGTCGTCAAGCCGTTCACCCCGAACGACCTGCTGCCCGCGATCGAGATCGCGCTGAGCCGCTACCAGCAGATCGTCACCCTCGAGGCCGAGGTCGCCGACCTCGTCGAGCGCTTCGAGACCCGCAAGCTCGTCGACCGGGCCAAGGGCCTGCTCAACGAGAAGATGGGCCTCACCGAGCCCGAGGCGTTCCGCTGGATCCAGAAGGCCTCCATGGACCGCCGCCTCACCATGCACGACGTCGCCCAGGCGATCATCGACCAGCTCTCCGCCAAGAAGTAGCACCGTCGGAGCCGCCCGGCCCCGCGGGACCCGGCTGAGCGCGTCCGTCGGTCGAGCGCGTCCGTCGGTTTAGTGCGTCCGTCGGTCGAGCGTGTCCGTCAGTCGAGCACGGCGGCGAAGTCCGGACGGTCCTGCAGGCGGTGCCCGAACTCCGGCAGCACGAGGTGCTCCGCGCCCGCCGCGACCGTCGCCGCTCCGGCATGCCGGCACCGGCCGTCGCTCGTGCGGTCATGAGAGCCGGGCGGCCGCACGTCGGATCGCGTGCCGCAGTGCCGGGGCCGGCTCGACGCCGTCGAGGAACTCGGCCAGTCGCGCCCGCGCGCCGGGCATCCGCGCCGCCAGCTCGGCGTCGCTCAGCGCCTGCTCGCCGCCCAGGCGCGGCGCCTCCCGCATGGCGTCGTTCGCGGCCCTGACGCCGGCCTCGTAGTCGTCGAGCACCGCGTCCCGCGCCACGCCGGCCGCGTCGAGCAGCAGCGCCGCGACGATGCCGGTGCGGTCGCGGCCCGCGGCGCAGTGGATGAGCACACCGCCGGCGGGGGCATCCGCGATCGCGGTGAACGCGGCGAGATAGCGGTCGGGCCAGTGGTCCATGGATGCGCGGTAGTAGGCGGGACGGGCGTGGAGCCCCGCCCACTCGGCGAAGAACGGATCGGCCGGGTCCTCGAGCGGCGCGGAGACGACCGCGAGGTCAGCCGGGCGCAGCGGCGACTCCGCGGCCTCCTCGGGGCTCCGCAGGTCGACGATCGTCCGGATGCCCGACGCCGCCGCCGCGCGCCACCCCGCGTCGGACATCCCATCGGGGGTCCCGGACCGCACGATCCGCCCGCGCTGCGTCGCCTGCCGTGTCGGCTCGGACGTCGCGCCGCCGGAGGACGACCGCGGCAGCCCGCCGAGGTCGCGGACGTTCGCCGCGCCCTCCCACCCGAGCTCGCGCGACGCACCGCCGTCGCCGCCGGTGAGCCGCGCGGCCGCGCGGCGCAGTGCGCTCGGGTCGCCGCCGCCGGCCTCGAGCACCGTCTCCAGGTCGAGCGCGGCCAGGAAGGCGGCCAGGTGCTCGCTGTTGGCGCGGAGGCGCGCGGCGAAGTCGTCGTCGGAGACGGGCGGCTCCGGTGCGTCCGGCCGCGTCGCGTAGTGGTCGCGGATGCCGTGCATCGCTCGGGCGTAGTCCGCGAGCACCGCGTCGGGCGCCGCGCCGGCCCGCATGAGCACCAGCGCGACCACGAGTCCGGTCCGGTCGCGACCGGCGCTGCAGTGCACCAGCACGCCGCCCGGCTCGGCGTCGGCGACCGCCTGCACCGCCGCCGCGACGCGCGTCGTCCAGCGCCGGACCGCGCGCTCGTAGGTGTGCGGCGCGCCGCCCTCGCCGTGCCACCAGGCGTAGAAGTCGGCGTCGTCGAGGTCCTCGATCGGCGCGTGCACCGTGGTCGTGCCCGCGATCTCGACCGGCTCGCGCTCCCAGTCGCTGCGGAGGTCGACGATCGTGCGCACCCCGGCCTCCAGCAGCGAGCGCGTCCCAGCGTCCGTGATCGCATCCGGGCGACCGGATCGGAACAGTCGGCCCCGCTCGACGACGCCGTCGCCGACGCGGATGCCGGCGAGGTCGCGGGCGTTCGGCACGCCCTCCCAGTGCACCTCGCGATCGAGATCGTCGGGCTGCACGACCCGTGCCGACGGGACGCTCACCGGTCGCGCAGCATGTTCGTTATCCGGATCGTGGAGAGCCGGCGGCCCTCCTCGTCCGTGTTCACGATCTCGTGCGTCGCGAGCGTCCTGCCGAGCACGAGCGCGGTGCAGGTGCCGGTGACCCAGCCCTCGGTGATGGAGCGGCTGTGGCTCGCATTGATCTCGATGCCGACGGCGTAGCGGCCGGGTCCGGCGTGGATGGCGGCGGAGATCGATCCGAGCGACTCGCCGAGCACGACGTGGGCGCCGCCGTGGAGCAGTCCGACGACCTGCGTGTTGCCGGCGACCGGCATCCGCGCGACCGAGTGCTCGGCCGAGAGCTCGACGAACTCGATGCCCATCTTCACGGCGAGCTCACCGCCGGAGGTGCCGGTGATCCGCTCGACGAGCTCCGGATCGAGGTCGGGGGGCAGGATGGTCACGGGCGGCTCCTTCGCGTCGATCCGGGCTGGCGAGGACCGGTCCGGGCGGTGCCGGACGGGTCCGGAGACCGAGCCTAGGCGCTCGCGCACAGGCGCCCGGCGGTGTCCGGGGCGGCGGATAGGCTGACCGGCGTGCCGGACACCGACAAGCCCACGCTCCTGCTCATCGACGGCCACTCGCTCGCCTTCCGCGCGTTCTACGCGCTGCCGGTCGACAGCTTCACGACGCGCGACGGGCAGCACACGAACGCGATCCACGGCTTCATCTCGATGCTGCTGAACCTGCTGCAGAACGAGCGGCCGACGCACCTCGGCGTCGCGTTCGACATCTCGCGCTTCTCGTTCCGCACGCGCGAGCACCCCGACTACAAGGCGACCCGCGGCGAGACGCCGTCCGAGTTCAAGGGCCAGATCCCGCTGCTCGAGGAGGCCCTCCACGCCATGGGCATCACGACCATGACGAAAGAGGACTACGAGGCCGACGACATCCTCGCCACGCTCTCCCTCCGCGGCAAGGAGGAGGGCTACCGCGTGCTCGTCGTGTCCGGCGACCGCGACACCATCCAGCTCGTCGACGACGACGTGACGCTGCTGTACCCGAACGTCCGCGGCGTGTCCGAGCTCAAGGTCTACGACCCCGCGGCGGTGCGCGAGCGCTACGGCATCGAGCCGGCCCAGTACCCGGAGGTCGCCGCGCTGGTCGGCGAGACGAGCGACAACCTCATCGGCATCGACAAGGTCGGCGAGAAGACGGCGGTGAAGTGGGTGCAGAAGTACGGCACCGTCGACGAGATCGTCGCGCACGCGGACGAGATCACCGGCGTCGTCGGCGGCAACCTCCGCGAGCAGCAGGACCGCGCTCTCCGGAATCGTCGGCTGAACCGCCTCGTGCGCGATGTGGAGCTGCCGTACGCGCCCGCGGATCTGGCCCGCCGGCCGATCGACGCGCAGGCGACGCGCGACCTGTTCGCGCGGCTCGAGTTCCGCACGCTGCTCGACCGCGTCATCAAGCTCGAGGGCACCGCGGCGGATGCCGCCGCGGGCATGAGCGTGGCCAGCGAGACCTCCGGCGTGCCCGCGGTGCGCACCCTCGTCGACGAGGAGCTGGCGCTCTGGCTCGAGCGGGCCGTCGCGGCGGGCGCCCCGCTCGGCCTCCGGGTCGCGACGGCGGCGACCGCGAACGGCGTCGTCGAGCTCGAGGGAGTCGGCATCGCGACGACGACCGACAGCGCCTGGGTGCCCTGGGGTCCGCACCGACCGGACTACGCCGCGCTGGAGGCCTGGCTCGCCTCCGACGCCCCGAAGCGCACGCACGACGCGAAGCGCGCCGCCAAGGTCCTGGCCGGACACGGCATCGAGCTCAACGGACTCGAGTTCGACACCGGGCTGGCGAACTGGCTGCTCAAGCCGGGCGGCAAGACGGAGACGCTGCCGGATCTGGTCTACCGCCAGCTGGGGGAGTCGCTGCCGGAGCCGGACCCGAACCAGCTCGTGCCGGAGACGGAGGCCGTCAGCCCGGCCACGGAGGCCTGGTTCCTGCTCCGCGTCGCGGCCGAGCTCGAGGAGAAGCTCGACCCCGGCTCGCTCGGCGTGCTCCGCGACATCGAGCTGCCGCTGGTCCCGGTGCTCGCGCGCATGGAGCTGCAGGGCGTCACGGTCGATGCCGGGCAGCTCGAGGAGCTGAACCGCCGCCTCACCGAGAGCGCCGCCGAGCTCGCGTCGGCCGCCTTCGCCGAGATCGGCCGCGAGGTGAACCTCGGCTCGCCGAAGCAGCTGCAGGAGGTGCTCTTCGAGCAGCTGCAGATGCCGAAGACGCGGGCCAACAAGACCGGGTACTCCACCGACGCCGCATCGCTCGCCGACCTGCAGGAGACGAACCCGCACCCGTTCCTCGGGCACCTGCTCGGCCACCGCGACGCGACGAAGCTGAAGCAGATGGTGGAGACGCTCGAGAAGAGCATCGCCGCCGACGGCCGCGTGCACACGACCTACGAGCAGACCGGGTCGTCGACCGGGCGGATGTCGTCGAACGACCCGAACCTGCAGAACATCCCGATCAAGACGGAGACGGGCCGGGAGGTGCGCGCCGCCTTCCGCTCCGGACCGGGCTTCGCGACGCTCCTCACCGCCGACTACTCGCAGATCGAGATGCGCATCATGGCGCACCTCAGCGGCGACGCCGGGCTCATCGAGGCCTTCAACGCGGGGGAGGACCTGCACCGCTTCGTCGGCGCCCGCATCTTCCACGTCGAGCCCGCCGACGTGACGCCGACCATGCGCACGAAGGTGAAGGCGATGTCGTACGGCCTCGCCTACGGTCTCAGCGCGTTCGGGCTCTCCAAGCAGCTCCGCATCGAGACGGCGGAGGCCCGCGAGCTCATGGCCGACTACTTCGCGCGCTTCGGCGCCGTGCGCGACTACCTGCGCAACGTCGTCGAGCAGGCGCGCGTGGACGGCTACACGACCACGATCTTCGGGCGGCGCCGTCCGTTCGCCGACCTCACCTCGACGAACCGGGTGCTGCGCGAGAACGCGGAGCGGCAGGCGCTGAACTCGCCGATCCAGGGCTCGGCGGCCGACATCATCAAGCGGGCGATGCTGACCATCGACGCCGACATCCGGGAGCGGGGGCTCGCCTCCCGGATGCTGCTGCAGGTGCACGACGAGCTCGTCTTCGAGGCGGTGGACGGCGAGCTCGACGAGCTGTCGGAGATCGTCTCGTCGCGCATGGCCCACGCCGCCGACCTGACCGTGCCGCTCGAGGTGCAGGTCGGCACCGGACCGGACTGGGACAGCGCCGCGCACTGACGCGCGGCGCACAGGAGGGACCAGCGTGCAGCGCATCACCACCCGCAACTCCCGCTTCCAGGTCTGGCAGGCGTCGCTGGGCAACCGCTCGCGACGCCAGCGCTCGGGTGAGTTCCTCGTGCAGGGCGTGCGGCCGATCACCCTCGCCGTCGAGCACGGCTGGACCGTGCGCGCGCTGCTGTCGGTGCACGGGGCGACGCCGTCCGCCTGGGCGCGCGAGCTCGGTACTCGGCTGCCGGATGCGGAGCGCGTCGGCATGTCGGCGGAGCTGCTCGCCGAGCTCGCCGACCGCGACACCGAGGAGGCGCCCGAGCTGGTCGCGGTCGTCGCCCTGCCGGAGGACGACCTGCGACGGATCCCGGTCGGGGCCGACGACTTCCTCGGCGTCGTGTTCGACCGGCCGACGAGTCCGGGCAACATCGGCTCGATCATCCGCTCCGCCGACGCGTTCGGCGCGGCCGGCGTGATCGTCACCGGCCACGCCGCCGACCCCTACGACCCGAAGTCGGTGCGCGCGAGCACGGGATCCGTGTTCGCCGTGCCCGCCGTGCGGACGTCGTCGCCAGCGGAGGTGCTCGCGCACGTGCGGTCGAGCGGCCACGTCACGGTCGTCGGCACCGACGAGTCCGGCGACGTCGACATCGCGGATGCGGACCTCACCGGCCCGGTGCTGCTGCTCGTCGGCAACGAGACCCGCGGACTCAGCGCGGCGTGGCGGGAGGCCGCCGACGTGCTCGTGCGGATCCCGATCAGCGGTGCGGCGAGCTCGCTCAACGCGGCGAACGCCGCGAGCATCGTGCTCTACGAGGTGGCCCGGCAGCGCGCAGCGCGAACGCGAGGAATGCCCGGCTAGTTCCGTTCTGCGACACGCCGCGAGCCCCGGGCTTTGACATCCGGGCATGATCGGGCTTACATGGGCCCAGACCAACATCCGATCTGGGAGAACGCCCAGAGTCGGAGCGGGTCGAGCACCACCGATCCACCGCACCAGCCAGACAGACGACGGAGTCGACGTGTACGCACCGGAGCGTCACCAGCAGATCCTGGAGACCGCGCGCTCGCGCGGCCGGGTCGACGTGACCGGTCTGGCCAAGGAGCTGCTCGTCACGCCCGAGACGGTGCGCCGCGACCTCACCGCGCTGGAACGCCGGGGCGTGCTGCGCAGGGTGCACGGCGGCGCGATCCCCGTCGAGCGGCTCGGCATCGAGCCCGGCGTCGCCGACCGCGAGTCGCGGTCCGCGGGCGAGAAGGAGCGGATCGCGCGCGCGGCGCTCGAGGAGCTGCCGGAGGGCGGCTCGATCATCCTCGACGCGGGCACCACGACCGTCCGCCTCGCCGAGCTGCTGCCGATCGACCGCGAGCTCACCGTCGTGACGCACTGCATCCCGGTCGCCGGCGTGCTCATCTCCCGCCCGAACATCACGCTCCACCTGCTCGGCGGAGTCGTCCGCGGGCGAACGCTGGCCGCCGTCGGCGAGTGGACGCGGGCGCAGATCGCCGAGGTGTTCGCCGACGTCGCGTTCATGGGCACGAACGGCATCAGCGTCGACCGCGGGCTCACGACGCCCGACATGGCCGAGGCCATCGTGAAGCGGGAGCTCATCGGCGCCGCGCGGCGCACGGTCGTGCTCGCCGACCACACGAAGTTCGGCCGCGAGGACTTCGCCCGCGTCGCGCCGCTCAGCGCCGTCGACACGGTCATCACCGACGGCGGGCTGCCCGCCGAGCTCGCCGACGAGCTCGAGAACGCCGGACCCCGGGTCGTGATCGTGTGATCGTCACCCTCACGCTGAACCCGAGCCTCGACCGCACCGTCGAGGTCGACCGTCTCCTGCCCGGCGAGGTGAACCGCGTCAGCACGCCCACCCTCGAGCCGGGCGGCAAGGGCGTCAACGTCGCCCGGGCGCTCGACGCGAACGGCCACCCGTCGATCGCGGTCGTGCCGGTCGGCGGCCCCGAGGGCGCCGAGCTGGCCCGCCTGCTCGAAGGCGCCGGCGTCGACGCGCGCTTCGTGCCCGTCTCCGGCCGAACCCGCTCCAACCTCACGGTCAGCGACGCGGACGGGATCGTCACGAAGATCAACGAGCCGGGCACGCCCCTCACGATCGACGACCTCGTCGCCGTCCGCACCGCGCTCCGCGCCTCCGTCACGCCGGGGGACTGGCTCGTCGTCTCCGGGAGCGCCACCCCGGGCCTGCTCGGCGCCGACGTGTCGGCGCTCGTCTCCGTGGCGCGCGAGAACTCGATCAACGTCGCCGTCGACACCTCCGGCGCCGCGCTCGACGCGGCGATCGCGGCCGGACCGCGCATCGTCAAGCCGAACCTCGACGAACTGGAGGAGGCCGTCGGCCGTCCGCTCCGCTCGCGCGCCGCCGTCATCGACGCTGCCCGCGAGCTGCGCTCCCGCGGGGTCGAGCTCGTGCTCGTCAGCCTCGCCGAGCACGGCGCCATCCTGGTCGGCCCGGGCGGCGAGATCGTCGGGCTCTCCCCGGTCGACGACGCGCTGAGCTCCGTCGGCGCCGGCGACGCGTTCCTCGCCGGCTTCCTCTCCCGCTTCAGCGCCGACGAGGGCGACCTCGACGGCGCGCTCGTCGAGGCCCTCTGCTGGGGCTCCGCAGCCTGCCGTCTCCCCGGCAGCGCAGTGCCCGGCCCGGCCGACCTCGACCGCTCGAACGTCCAGCTGGTGTGGCAGCCAGACCTGGATCGCCCGCTCCTCGCGGGCTGACCCCTCCACCAAGCCCTCACATCCACCACCCCTTCCTGGAACCCAAGGAGACAGACAAGATGTCCGACTACACACCGGTCGCCACCGGCACCGGGGCTCGTGCCCGGGTGCAGCGGTTCGGCGCCTTCCTCGCGGGGATGGTGATGCCGAACCTCGGTGCGTTCATCGCCTTCGGCCTCATCACCGCGCTGTTCATCCCGACCGGCTGGGTGAACTACATCGGCGGCAACATCGACGCCCACGGCAACCCGATCCACACGTTCGGGTGGACGAACCAGATCTCGGCCGTCGTCGGTCCGCTGATCAACGTCCTCATCCCGCTGCTGATCGGCTACACCGGCGGCCGCAACATCCACGGTCAGCGCGGCGCCGTCGTCGGCGCCGTGGCGACCATGGGAGCGGTGGTCGCGCCGATCGCGCTCGCCTACATCCCGGCCGGCGGCGACGAGCCGTACTCGCAGCTCCAGGGCGTGCCCTCGGCCATCCTGGCGGCCTTCGTGCTCGGCCCGATCGCCGCTCTCGTCTTGAAGTTCTGGGACAACTTCATCTCCGGCAAGGTGCGCGGCGGCTTCGAGATGCTCGTCGACAACTTCTCCGCCGGCATCATCGGCGGCGTGTTCGCGATCGTCGGCATCTACCTCGTCGGCCCGGCCACCTACTGGATCGGACGGGGACTCGGCGCCGCCGCCGAGTGGCTGATCGACATCCACCTGCTGCCGCTCGTCTCGATCATCGTCGAGCCCGCCAAGGTGCTGTTCCTCAACAACGCCATCGGCAACGGCATCCTCGTGCCGCTCGGCTCGAACCAGGTCGCGGAGTCCGGCCACTCGATCTTCTTCATGATCGAGTCGAACCCCGGCCCCGGCCTCGGCATCCTGACGGCGATGCTGCTGTTCGGACCCCGTGCGATCCGTCCGACCGTGCCGGCCGCCATGGTCGTCCACTTCCTGGGCGGCATCCACGAGATCTACTTCCCGTACGTGCTCATGAAGCCGATCCTCATCATCGCGGCGATCGTGGGAGGCGCGACCGGCGTGCTCTGGGAGACGATCTTCGGCCTGGGCCTCGTCGGTCCTGCCTCACCGGGCAGCATCATCGCCTGGGCGCTGGTGTCGCCGCCGAACCAGATCCTGCTGATCATCCTCGGAGTCCTGATCTCCGCGGGCGTCACCTTCGTCGTCGGCTCGCTCCTGCTCGGCTTCGGCCGGAAGGAGTCGGCGACCGACGAAGCGCTGGATCTCGAAGCGGCTCGCGAGAAGTCAGCGCAGAATAAGGCTGCGTCGAAGAACCAGCCGACGGCGAACGCGGCCGGCTGACCGACGACACACGCTCACACTCAGAAGGAGACCGAGAATGGCAACCATCGACGGATCGAGCATCAAGAAGCTCATAGTGGCCTGCGACGCGGGTATGGGGTCGAGCGTCATGCTCGCCTCGACCCTCAAGAAGCAGTTGGCGAAGAGCGGCGTCACGGTGGAGCACTCGCCCGTTGCGCACATCCCGGCCGATGCGGACCTGGTCGTGACGCAGGCGGGGCTCGCCGACCGTGCGCGCCATACGGTGCCCGAGGTGCCGGTCGTGCCGTTCCAGCTGTTCCTGGGCGACCCGAACGTCGCCAAGATCGTCAAGGCGATCCAGAACGGCGAGACGGTCGAGGTCTGAGCATGAGCGACGAGTCCTCCACGCCCCTGCCCGAGCTCCTCGACGAGCGCGCCATCCGGCTCGCGGCCACCGCCGCGGGCCGGGATGACGCGATCCGGCAGGCCGGCCAGGCGCTGCTCGATGTCGGCGCGATCGATGCCTCGTACATCGACGCGATGCTCGAGCGCGAGAACTCGGTGTCGACCTTCGTCGGCGAGGGTGTGGCGATCCCGCACGGCACCCTCGCCGGCAAGGAAGCCGTGAAGAAGGATGCGCTCAGCGTCATCCGCTTCCCGGACGGCGTCGACTGGGACGGCAACCCCGTCTCGGTCGCGGTCGGGATCGCCGCGAAGGGCAACGGGCACATCGCCCTGCTGTCACAGCTCGCGACGATCCTGCTCGACCCGGACAAGGCCGCCGCGCTCCGCGCGGCGTCCACGCCCGAGGCCGTCTACGAGCTGCTCGCCGCCACGGACGACGACGAGTAGCGGAATCCGTGCAGGTCGCGAGATTCCACGCCCCCGGTGACATCCGGCTCGAGACGGCCCCGGTGCCGTCGGCCGGTCCGGGGGAGGTGCTGCTGCGGGTCCAGGCCTGCTCGATGTGCGGCACGGATCTCAAGATCTTCCGGAGCGGTCACCCGAACATGACGCCTCCCGCGGTCATGGGCCACGAGATCGCCGGTGAGATCGCCGCCCTGGGCGACGGTCTCACCGGCTGGTCCGTGGGCGACCGGGTGCAGGTCATCGCCGCCATCCCCGACGGCACCTGCCCGGAGTGCCGGGCGGGACATCCCGCCGTCTGCGAGCACCAGACGTCGATGGGGTACCAGCACGACGGCGGCTTCGCCGAGTACACGGTCGTGCCGGCGGCGGTGCTCGCCGCCGACGGACTCAACCGCATCCCCGCCGGGGTCTCCTTCGCGGAGGCCTCCGTCGCCGAGCCGCTCGCGTGCGTGCTGAACGGCCAGGAGCTCGCGCGCGTCGGTGCCGGCGACACGGTCGTCGTGATCGGGTCGGGCCCGATCGGCTGCCTGCACGTGCGCCTCGCCCGCGCCCGCGGCGCGGCCCGGATCGTGCTGCTCGACCTCAACGCCGACCGGCTCGCACGCGCCGCTGCGCTCGTGCACCCCGACGTCGTGATCGCGGCCGGCGACGGGGTCGACGCCGTTCGGGCCGTGCTCGACGCGACCGACGGCCGGGGCGCCGACGTCGTCATCACCGCCGCCGCCTCCGGACGCGCCCAGGAGCAGGGGCTGCGGATGCTGGCCCGCCGCGGCCGCCTCAGCCTGTTCGGCGGACTGCCGAAGGACGCCCCCGACATCACCGTCGACGCGAACCTCGTGCACTACCGCGAGCTCACGATCGTCGGAGTCAACGGATCCAGCCCCGAGCACAACGCCGCGGCCCTCCGCCTCATCGCGACCGGCGCCGTGCCGGTCGCCGACCTCATCACGCATCGCCTGCCCCTCGAGCGGATCGCCGATGCCCTCGAGCTCGTCGCGAGCGGCGAGGCGATCAAGGTGACCATCGAACCCTGAGCCGTCGGCTCGGGCGACCATCCATCGACTCCGAGGCCGGCACCCGCCGGCCGAGACCACCCCACCCACCAGGAGAGGAACACCCCATGACCGAGCGCAAGGTCACCGTCGCGTCCAGCGTCGGCCTGCACGCCCGCCCCGCCTCGCTGTTCAGCCAGGCCGCCGCGAAGACCGGCGTCCCCGTGACGCTGACCTCGGCGGCCGGCAAGTCCGTCAACGCCGCCAGCATCCTCGGCGTCCTCTCCCTGGGGATCGGCAGCGGCGAGGAGGTCACCCTGGCCTCCGACGCCGACGGCGCGGACGCCGCGCTCGAGGAGCTCGTCGCGCTCCTGAGCCGCGACCTCGACAAGGAGTAGCGCAGCGCCGGCTCCGGCCGGATCCGCGCCGACGGGCCCCTCGCATCGCGAGGGGCCCGTCCTAGTCTGGGGACATGGCGAACGACACCCAGCCGCGCACCCCCACCGACATCGACCGGATCGCGGAGGGCTGGGTCGACACCCAGCTCGAGCTCTTCCCGGAGTTCCACGTCTACCTCGGCCGTCCCGGCCGCGAGGGCGAGTACGCGGACTACTCGCCGGAGGGCGCCGAGGAGGCCGCCGAGCGGATGCGCTCCGTGCGCGACCGCCTCGCCGCCGCGACCCCGGTCGACGACATCGACCGCGTCACGCAGCTCGACCTCGGCCGCGAGCTCGACCTCGAGCTCGAGAAGCACGACGCCGGGTTCGGTCTGCGCGACCTCAACAACATCGCGTCGCCGTCGCAGGAGCTGCGCGACATCTTCGACCTCGTCCCCACCGACAGCGTGGAGGACTGGGAGCACGTCGCCCGCCGGATGCACAACCTGCCGGCCGCGATGGAGGGCTACATCGCGTCGCTTCGCGAGGGCATCCGCACCGGCCATGTGCCGGCCGTGCGCCAGGCGCGCGTCGTGATCGAGCAGGCGCGCAAGCAGGTCGGATCCGGCAGCTTCTTCGCGGGGCTGGCCGCCACGGAGCGGGCCGGCGACGAGGCGCTGCCGGAGTCGCTCCGCCGCGACCTCGCCGCCGGAGCCGAGGAGGCGTCCGCCGCCTACGGCGCGTTCGCCGCGTTCCTCGAGTCGGAGCTCGCACCCGTGGCACCGGAGGCGGACGGCGTCGGCCGCGAGCACTACCAGCTCGCCTCCCGCGGCTTCCTCGGCGCGACCGTCGACCTCGACGAGACCTACGAGTGGGGCATCGAGGAGCTCGCGCGCATGGTGGCGGAGCAGGAGTCGATCGCCGCGCAGATCGTCTCGGGCGGGGGAGTGCAGAATGCGATCGCCTTCCTCGACGGCGACGCGTCGCGCAAGCTGCACGGCACGGACGCGCTGCAGCGCTGGATGCAGGAGACGAGCGACCGTGCGATCGAGGAGCTCGGCCGCACCCACTTCGACATCGCGCCGGAGCTGCGCCGGCTCGAGTGCATGATCGCCCCGACCCAGGAGGGCGGCATCTACTACACCGGCCCGACAGACGACTTCTCGCGGCCCGGCCGGATGTGGTGGAGCGTGCCGGAGGGCGTCACCGAGTTCGACACCTGGCGCGAGCTGACGACCGTCTACCACGAGGGCGTGCCCGGCCATCACCTGCAGATCGCCCAGGCGGTCTACAACAAGGCGGAGCTCAACACCTGGCGGCGCAACGCCGGCACCTCGGGCTTCTGGGAGGGCTGGGCGCTCTACGCCGAGCGCCTCATGGCCGACCTCGGCTACCTCGACGACCCGGCGGACCGGCTCGGCATGCTCGACGGCCAGCGGATGCGCGCGGCGCGCGTCGTGCTCGACATCGGCGTGCACCTCGGCAAGCCGATGCCCGACGGCTCCGGCGCCTGGACCGGGGAGAAGGCGTTCGACTTCCTCGCGCAGAACGTGAACATGAACGAGGGCTTCGTCCGCTTCGAGGTGAACCGCTACCTCGGCTGGCCGGGCCAGGCGCCGTCGTACAAGGTCGGGCAGCGCATCTGGGAGGACCTCCGCGACGAGGTGCGCCGCCGCGAGGGCGACGCGTTCGACATGAAGGAGTTCCACCGCCGCTCGCTCGACATCGGCGGGGTCGGCCTCGACACCCTCCAGGTCGCGGTGCTCGGCTTCCCGCAGGCCTGACCGCGGTGGTCGGTCCGGAGGCGATCTCACCCTGGCAGGCCGTGCTCGGCGACGCGGTCGACGGCCTCGCGCCGTCGCTGCGCCGCTACTTCGGCGCCATCCCGGCCGGGTCGGTCGGCGTCGGGCACGGCGCCTTCGAGGTGGTCGGCACGCCGCGGCGCTGGCTCTGGCCGCTGCTCGCGGTGCTCGGGCGGGGCGGGGCGCTGTTCCCGGTGTGGGCGCACGACGTGCCGTTCGACGTGGTCAACCGCCCGACGACGGCGGACGGGCATCCGGCGGTCGCCGCGACGCGGACGTTCCGGCTGCCCGGCGGCGACCGCGCCATGGTCGACCTCACCGCGGCGCTGCCCGGCACCGGGCGATCCGGCGACGGGCGCTCCGGCGACGGGCTCGAACTGGTCGACCTGCTCGGCCGCGGCCGCACGCTGCGCGTCGCCCTGCTCGCCTCCGTCGACGACGAGGGCCTCCTGCTGACCTCGTCCGCGGTCGCGGTCCGGCTCGGACCGCTCCGCCTCCGCCTGCCGCGCGTGCTCACCCCGCGGCTCGAGCTGCGCGAGCGGCACGGCGCCGACGGCCGTCAGCACGTCTCACTGACCGTCGACCTGCCCCCGCTCGGCCGCCTGTACGAGTACGCCGGGTCGTTCGAGTACGGCATAGTCGAGGCATCATGACCGAGCGCATCGTCATCGCCGGCGCGTCCGGCTTCCTCGGGGCGTCGCTGACCGCGGCGCTCCGCGCGGAGGGCGCCGAGGTCGCCCACGTCGGCCGCGGCGGGCCGGACGCCCGCTGGGGCGACCCCGACGGGATCACCCGCCTCGTCGACGGCGCCGACCTCGTGGTGAACCTCGCGGGCAAGAGCGTCAACTGCCGCTACACGCCGGAGAACCGCGCCGAGATCCTCCGCTCCCGGATCGAGACGACCCGCGAGCTCGGCGAGGCCGTCGCGCGGGCCGCGGTGCCGCCCGCGCTCTGGGTGAACTCGTCGACGGCCACGATCTACCGGCACGCCGAGGACCGCGCGATGACCGAGGAGACCGGCGAGCTCGGCGAGGGCTTCTCGGTCTCCATCGCCCGGGCCTGGGAGGCGGAGCTCGCCGCGGCAGACACGCCGGACACGCGCCGGGTGGCCCTCCGGATGGCGATCGTGCTCGGCGACGGCAGCGCGCTGCTGCCGCTGCTCGGCCTCGCGCGCGCCGGACTCGGCGGACCGCAGCTCGACGGCCGCTGGCCCGCGACGCCGGCGCGGCTGGCCGCCGGCACCTACCACGCGAACCGCCGCACCCGCGGGCACCAGCGCTTCAGCTGGATCCACGAGGCCGACGTGCACGGCATCATCCGCTTCCTCCAGGCGCGGCCCGACCTCGACGGCGTGATCAACGCGGCGGCCCCCGAGCCGAGCGACAGCGCCGCCCTGATGCGGATCCTCCGCTCCGAGCAGCGCGTGCCGGCCGGGCTCCCGGCGTGGCGCTGGATGCTCGAGCTCGGCTCGATCGCGCTCGGCACCGAGACCGAGCTCGTGCTCAAGAGCCGCTGGGTCGTGCCGGCACGGCTCGAGGAGGCCGGCTACGCGTTCCGGTACCCGGCGCTCCGCGGCGCCGTCCGCGAGATCATCGCGCGCCGACGACGGGCACGGACGGAGTCGCGCACCGCCGCCTGACCGGCCCGAGGGCCCGCTGCGGCCCCCGCGGCCCGGGAATGACGGGCCACGGCACCGCGTTGGCGTTGTTGTCGCGGTCGGGTCATCCGGCTATGCTGGAGAATCGCGATTTCCGCGACTCCTATCCGCCTGCCTCGGGCGGGATTCCAACAGATCTCTTCCCCCTGAGGCCCAACCATGCCCCCGACGCACCTCCGGTGCCAGGGGAATGCCCATCCGGAGCAATCACTACATGACTACCGCTACGACCGCCAGCACCAGCACCACCAAGCAGATCGCGATCGATGACATCGGATCCGCCGAGGATTTCCTGGCCGCGGTCGAGAAGACCCTGAAGTTCTTCAACGACGGAGACCTCATCGAGGGCACCGTCGTCAAGATCGACCGCGACGAGGTGCTCCTCGACGTCGGCTACAAGACCGAGGGTGTGATCCCCTCCCGCGAGCTCTCCATCAAGCACGACGTCGACCCCAACGAGGTCGTCGAGGTCGGCGACAGCGTCGAGGCCCTGGTTCTCCAGAAGGAGGACAAGGAAGGCCGGCTGATCCTGTCCAAGAAGCGCGCCCAGTACGAGCGCGCCTGGGGCGATGTCGAGAAGATCAAGGAGTCGGACGGCGTCGTCACCGGCACCGTCATCGAGGTCGTCAAGGGCGGCCTCATCGTCGACATCGGCCTCCGCGGCTTCCTGCCGGCCTCGCTCATCGAGCTGCGCCGCGTCCGCGACCTCACGCCGTACCTCGGCCAGGAGATCGAGGCGAAGATCCTCGAGCTCGACAAGAACCGCAACAACGTCGTCCTGAGCCGCCGCGCGCTGCTCGAGCAGACGCAGTCGGAGTCGCGCTCGACGTTCCTCAACAACCTCAGCAAGGGCCAGGTCCGCAAGGGCGTCGTGTCCTCGATCGTCAACTTCGGCGCGTTCGTCGACCTCGGCGGCGTGGACGGCCTCGTGCACGTCTCCGAGCTGTCGTGGAAGCACATCGAGCACGCCAGCGAGGTCGTCGAGGTGGGCCAGGAGGTCACCGTCGAGATCCTCGAGGTCGACCTCGAGCGCGAGCGCGTCTCCCTGTCGCTCAAGGCGACGCAGGAGGACCCGTGGCAGATCTTCGCCCGGACCCACGCGATCGGCCAGATCACGCCCGGCAAGGTCACCAAGCTGGTTCCGTTCGGCGCGTTCGTGCGCGTCGCGGACGGCATCGAGGGCCTCGTGCACATCTCCGAGCTGTCCACCAAGCACGTCGAGCTCGCCGAGCAGGTCGTGTCGGTCGGCGACGAGGTGTTCGTCAAGGTCATCGACATCGACCTGGACCGCCGTCGCATCTCGCTGTCGCTCAAGCAGGCGAACGAGGGCATCGACCCGAACTCGACCGAGTTCGACTCCGGCCTGGCCGCGCTGTACGGCATGGTCACCGAGTACGACGAGCAGGGCAACTACAAGTACCCGGAGGGCTTCGACCCGGAGACGGGCGAGTGGCTCGAGGGCTTCGAGGCCCAGCGCGAGGCCTGGGAGTCGGAGTACGCCGCGGCCCAGACCCGCTGGGAGGCGCACAAGGCGCAGATCCTCGCGGCCGAGGAGGCCGGCGACAACGACCTCGGTACGAGCTCGTACTCCGGCTCGAACGAGTCCGCCTCGACGACCGGCGCCGGCACCCTCGCCGACGACGAGTCGCTGGCCGCCCTGCGCGAGCGCCTCAGCAGCAACTCCTGATCCGACGCGCCGCTCCGGCGGCGCCGACGTCAGACCGAAGGCCGGTCCGGTTCGCCGGGCCGGCCTTCGGCGTACCCGGCACCGGTTCGCCGAGGTCAGCCCGGGGGCGGGACGGCGATGCGACCGGCGCGGCGCACCGCGCGTCGGCGGCGCGCACGGCGGATGAGCAGCACGGCGGCGACCACCAGTCCCGCCAGCAGCACGACCACGAGGACCGGCAGCAGGATCGCCGTGAACGCGAGCACCACGCTCGCCACGTCCTCGAGGCTGCTCAGCGCGGGCGCGGCCAGGCCGCCGGTGACGGTGTTCGCGGCCGGGCGGGCGAGCGCCTTCGCGCCGTGCACCACGAGGGCGAGCACGACGCCGATGGCGATCGGCACCCACTGCTGCGACGTGAAGAACTCGGCCGGGTCGGTGACGGTCGCCGTCTCGCTGGCGGCGCCCGATCCGAAGACGATGCCGCCGGCCGCCGGGCGCACGATCGTCTGGATCACGTCGTTGACCGAGTCGACGACAGGGATCTTGTCGGCGACGATCTCGATGACGAGCAGCACGCCGAGGATGAGCTGCACCCAGCCGTTCTCGAGCCACACCCAGCCGGCGGGCAGCTGGATCAGGCCCGTGTGCGAGCTGAGCAGGCCGAGCACGAGCAGCGGGATGTAGGCGTTGAGCCCGGCCGCCGCCGCGAGTCCCGCACCGGTGAGCAGCTCCAGCATGCCGCGAGGCTACCGCGCCGTAGGCTGGACGCGTGCGGCGGATCGGACTCACCGGAGGCATCGCGTCGGGCAAGTCGGCCGTGGCGACGCGGCTGCGCGAGCTCGGCGCCGTCGTCGTCGACGCGGACGTCGTGGCCCGCGAGGTCGTCGAGCCGGGCGAGCCGGCGCTGGACCGCATCGCCGCGGAGTTCGGACCGGGTGTGATCGCCGCCGACGGATCGCTCGACCGACCGGCGCTCGGCGCCATCGTGTTCGCCGACCCGGAGCGCCGCGAGACGCTGAACGGCATCGTGCACCCCGCCGTCTGGGAGCGCACGACGCGGCACTTCGAGGCGGCGGAGTCCGCCGATCCGCGGGCCGTCGTCGTGTACGACGTGCCGCTCCTCGTCGAGGGACGCGCCGGGCGCAGCTACGGATTCGACACGGTCGTCGTCGTCGAGGCGGCGCCGGAGGAGCGCATCCGGCGGATGGTCGAGCTGCGCGGCATGGACCGCGCCGAGGCGGAGCGGCGTATCGCGGCGCAGGCCACGGACGCCGAGCGCCGCGCCGTCGCCGATCACGTCATCGACGCCGACGGCACGCTCGAGCGGACCCTGGCCCAGGTGGACGCGCTCTGGCCGGCACTCTCGGCGCCGCCGGCGTCACAGGCGGCGCACAGCCTCCCGTAGCCGGGCCGAAAGGGGACCGGCGGTAGCCTGGACGGATGCCGGAACCCGCCGCCGCCACGCTCGCCGAGATCATCGCGGAGCGGGCGGCCGTCGGACCGGGCGACGTCTACCTCGAGGACGCGCGCTCCGAGCGCACGCTGACCTTCGCGGAGCTCGCCGACCGCGTCGGCGAGTGGACGACCGCCTTCGACCGGCTGGCGCTCCCGCCCTCCGGCGCCGTGCTCGTCGACACGGCGGATCCGCTCGCGTTCGCGGTCGTGCACCACGCCGCCGTGGCGAGCGGCCGGCGGTCCATCCCCGTTGACGCGTCAGCGCCGGCGGAGGAGCTCGCACGGCTGCACGGCCTGATCCGCGGCGCCGCGCTCGTCGCGACGGACGGCGACGACGACCGGCGCGTCGACGGCGTCGCGCGCGCGGTCGTGGACATCGACCTTCGGCCCGCCGAGGTGACGCCGGGGGAGCCGGCCGCCGCCGCGGACCCGGCCGGTACCGGCTCCGCCGTGCTGTTCACGTCGGGCAGCACCGGCACGCCGAAGGGCGTCGAGCTGCCGGAGCCGCAGCTGCTCGTCGTCGCGCGCGAGGTCGCCGCCGTGCTCGAGCTCGGGCCGGGGGATCGCGGCTTCAACTCGCTGCCCCTGCACCACGTCAACGCGGAGGTCGTCGGACTGCTCGCGTCGCTCGTCGCCGGGTCGACGCTCGTGCTCGACCGGCGATTCCGGCGCACCGGGTTCTGGGAGCTGCTGGCCGAGCGCCGCATCACCTGGCTCAACGCGGTGCCGGCGATCCTGGCGGTGCTGGCCCGATCGGGCCCGATGACGCCGCCGCCGAGCCTCCGGCTCATCCGCTGCGCGTCCGCGCCGCTGCCCGACCACGTGCGCGACGAGCTCGGCGACGTGCCGCTCGTCGTCAGCTGGGGCATGACCGAGGGCGCGAGCCAGATCACGTCCACCGGCATCGGCGACGGCGAGCGCGGCACGGTCGGCCTGCCGCGCGGCGGCGAGGTGCGCACGCGTCGACCGGACGGCTCGGATGCCGACCCCGACGAGGTCGCGGCGCTGTGGATCCGCGGCGACGGCATCGTGCACCGCTACCTCTTCGATGCCGCCGCCGACCGCTTCGACGCGGACGGCTGGCTCTCGACCGGCGACCTCGGCGCGGTGGCCGCGGACGGCACGGTGCGGCTCGCCGGGCGCGCGGACGACGTGATCAACCGCGGCGGCGAGAAGGTCTACCCGGGCGAGGTGGAGGAGGCGCTGCTCGCCGACCCCCGCGTGCTCGAGGCCGTCGTCGTGGGCCGCCCGCACGACGTGCTCGGGGCGGTGCCGGTCGCCTACGTCATCCCGGTCGCCGACCTGCCCGAGTCGGACTACCCGGCGCTGCGCGACGACCTCGAGGGCCGGAGCGAGCGGACGCTGGCGCGCTTCCGCCGTCCGGTCGAGATCACGATCGTGGAGGACCTGCCGCGTGCCGCGGCCGGGAAGGTGCAGCGCAGCCGGGTGCGGGAGCTCGAGGTCGAGCGGAACACCGGCGCATGACGGCGGACGCGCCCGCCGCGACGCGCCCGCGAGCCCGCCACCTCTACGAGGTCGACGTCGTCCGCATCCTCACGTTCGCCTGCGTCATCGGCGTGCACACGACGAGCCACACGATCGCGAGCGACGACGTCGCGCTCTCCGGGCTGCTCGCGCTGCTGCACTTCACCCGCGAGGTCTTCTTCTGGCTCACCGGCTTCGTGCTGTCGCTGAGCTACCTCGCGAAGCCGCAGCCGCTGCGGCAGTTCTGGCCGAAGCGGTTCCTGCTCGTCGGCGTGCCGTATCTGGCCTGGACCGTCATCTACTTCCTCGCCTCGAACATCCAGCGCGGCGACGTCGGGGTCGAGGACATCGGCGGGCTGCTCTACCGGGTCGTCACCGGCACCGGCTGGTACCACCTGTACTTCCTGCTCGTGACGATGCAGGTGTACCTGCTGCACCCGGTGATCATGTGGCTCGTGCGCAAGACCGCCGGCCACCACCTCCTGCTCATGGCCGCGATCGGCGTCTGGCAGCTCGGCCTCACCGCGGTCTACATGTACCTGCCCGGCTCGCTCGGCTTCGTCAGCTCCAATTCGAAGATCTTCTTCTTCAGCTACCTGTTCTTCATCGTCGGCGGCGCGGTGACGGCGTGGCATAAGGACCGGTTCCTGGGCTGGATCCGCGCGCACCGCGGCCTCATCGGCATCCTCACGCTCGCCGCCGCGCTGCTGACGCTCGCCGTCTGGTGGCTGCAGCATGCCGTCGGCGGCATGAGCCTCTACCGCGCGGGCACGCCGCTGCAGCCGGTCGAGATGGTGTGGGGCGTGTTCGTCGGGCTCGGCTTCCTGGCGGCCGGCACCTGGTGGGCCGACCGGCGGGATCCGGAGACCGTGCTCGCGCGCGGCGTCGACCTCGCCTCCGACCGGTCCTTCGGCATCTTCCTCGTGCATCCGATGCTCATCTGGCTGCTGCTGCTCGGGGGCGGCGTCGGCGCGATCGTGCCGACGCCATGGCTCACCCTCGTGACCTACCTGCTCGTCATCCTCGGCTCGATCGTGTTCGTCGAGATCGCCCGTCGCACGCCGCTGAGCCTCCCGCTCACCGGGCGGAGGATCGCGCGGCGGAAGCCACGGGCGTAGCGGGGCCGATCAGGCCAGGCCGACCCGCTCCTCCGCGGGCGCGATCGGGTCGACCTTCTGGGGCCGCATGAGGATCGACAGGATGGTCGCCGCGACGAGCACGCCGATCGAGATGCCGAACGGCGTGGCGAAGCCGCCGGTCGCGTCGACGAGCGCGCCGATCGCGATCGGGGAGATGATGCCGGCGACGCCGAAGCCGGTGTTCATCATGCCGCTGGCCGTGCCCGACCAGGTCGGCGCGAGGTCCATCGGGATCGACCACACCTGCGCGTTCGTGAGCTCGAGGAAGAAGAACGACAGCGCGAGCGACACGACAGCGACCCAGAGCGGCGGGCCGAAGAGCAGGGGCACGAGGCAGATGCCCGACCCCACGAAGCCGATGACGAGGAAGACCTTCCGCGACCACAGCGCCCGGCCGGTGCGCAGCAGCAGCTTGTCGCTGAGCACGCCGCCGAGCGTGTCGCCCACGACGCCGCCGACGAGGATCAGCGAGGTGAGCGGCGCGAACTTCGCGACGTCGAGGTCGTAGGTCGTCGACAGCAGCTGCGGGATCCAGGTGAAGAACACCCACGCGACCCAGCCGTAGCCGAAGTCGACGAGCGTCACCGGCAGGATCGAGCGGATGAGGCGCCGCCACGGCACCGGCGGCCGGTCGGCGGCCTTCGGGATGTCCGGCACCTCCGACAGCTCCTGCTTCGTGATGCCCTTCACGTCGCGCGGGCGGTCGCGGAACATGAGGTACCAGACGATCGCCCAGCCCATCGACACGATGCCGATGGAGATGAACGAGAAGCGCCAGTCGACGAGGCTGATGAGCAGGCCGACGACGATCGGCGCGGCCGCGTTGCCGAGGCGCGAGGCCGAGTGCACGATGCCCTGCACGAACCCGTTGCGGTCCGGCGGCACCCAGCGGCTCATGGCCTGCGTCGCGGTCGGGAACGTCGCCGACTCGCTGAGGCCGAGCGCCGCGCGCGCGATGAGCAGCGTGACGAGGCCGACGGTCATGCCGGTGAACATCGTCGAGAGGCCCCAGATGAGGCCGAGGATGAGCAGCCCGAGACGCGGTCCGAGCTTCTCGCCGACGAAGCCGCCGGCGATCTGCAGCAGCGCGTAGAACAGCGAGAACACCGAGGCGGCGAGGCCGAACTCGGCGTTGGTGAGGCCGAACTCCTTGATGATCTCGGGGCCGGCGGTGGCGATGTTGTTCCGGTCGAAGTACGCGATGAAGTACATGACGCAGAGCAGCACGATGACGCGGCCGCGACGGCGGTGGAACAGGATCGGGGTCGCCTTCGCGGCGGCCTTCGGCACATCGGTCAGGCTCACAGGCGGCGTTCCGATCTCGTCCGGGGGAGGCGGCTGTTCATCCCCTCGAAGCTAGACGGCAACCCTATGGGCGGGCTATGGAGCACTGTCGCCTCCCCGCCAGCATCCAGCCCGGCGCGCTGTCGGGGGTCGCGCCTACCCTGGAGGGATGGAGCCGACCCGCGCAGTGCGCCCCTTCGAGGTGATCAGCGAGTACTCGCCGAGCGGCGATCAGCCGCAGGCGATCGCGGAGCTCGCCGGGCGCATCAACGCCGGCGAGACCGATGTCGTGCTGCTCGGCGCGACCGGCACCGGCAAGTCCGCGACGACCGCTTGGCTCATCGAGCAGGTGCAGCGGCCCACGCTCGTGCTCGCGCACAACAAGACGCTGGCCGCGCAGCTGGCGAACGAGTTCCGCGAGCTGATGCCGAACAACGCGGTCGAGTACTTCGTGAGCTACTACGACTACTACCAGCCCGAGGCCTACGTGCCGCAGACGGACACCTTCATCGAGAAGGACTCGTCCGTCAACGCCGAGGTCGAGCGGCTGCGGCACTCCACGACGAACTCGCTGATCTCCCGCCGCGACGTCGTCGTGGTCTCCACCGTCTCGTGCATCTACGGCCTCGGCGCGGCGGAGGAGTACCTCGACGCGTCCGTCGCCCTGCACGTCGGCGACCGGGTGTCGCGCGACCGGCTCGTGCGCGCGTTCGTCGACATGCAGTACGAGCGCAACGACGTCGACTTCTCGCGCGGCAAGTTCCGGGTGCGCGGCGATACCGTCGAGATCATCCCGATGTACGAGGAGCACGCGATCCGCGTCGAGATGTTCGGCGACGAGATCGAGGGCCTCTACTCGCTGCACCCGCTCACCGGCGACGTCATCCAGAAGCTCGACTCCGTGGCGGTGTTCCCCGCGACCCACTACGCCGCCGGCGCCGAGACCATGCACCGTGCGATCGGCACGATCAAGGTCGAGCTCGGCGAGCGGCTCGAGGAGCTGGAGCGCCAGGGCAAGCTGCTCGAGGCCCAGCGGCTGCGCATGCGCACCACCTTCGACCTCGAGATGATGGAGCAGATCGGCTTCTGCAACGGCATCGAGAACTACTCGCGCCACATCGACGGGCGCATGCCCGGCGAGGCGCCGCACTGCCTGCTGGACTACTTCCCCGACGACTTCCTCATCGTGATCGACGAGTCGCACGTGACCGTGCCGCAGATCGGCGCGATGTACGAGGGCGACGCGAGCCGCAAGCGCACCCTGGTCGACCACGGGTTCCGCCTGCCGAGCGCGATGGACAACCGCCCGCTGAAGTGGGAGGAGTTCCTCGAGAAGGTCGGGCAGAAGGTCTACCTCTCGGCGACCCCGGGGCGCTACGAGATGGGCGTCGCCGACGGTGTGGTCGAGCAGATCATCCGCCCGACCGGCCTCATCGACCCGCAGATCGTCGTCAAGCCGTCGAAGGGCCAGATCGACGACCTGCTCGAGCAGATCCGCCTCCGCGTCGACCGCGACGAGCGCGTGCTCGTGACGACGCTGACGAAGAAGATGGCGGAGGAGCTCACCGACTTCCTCGGCGAGGCCGGCGTGCAGGTGCGCTACCTGCACTCGGACGTCGACACGCTCCGCCGCGTCGAGCTGCTGACCGAGCTGCGCGCCGGCGTATTCGACGTGCTCGTCGGCATCAACCTGCTGCGGGAGGGCCTCGACCTGCCCGAGGTGTCGCTCGTCGCGATCCTCGACGCCGACAAGGAGGGCTTCCTCCGCTCCGGCACGTCGCTGATCCAGACGATCGGCCGCGCCGCCCGCAACGTGTCGGGCGAGGTGCACATGTACGCCGACAACATGACCGACTCGATGCGCAAGGCGATCGACGAGACCGACCGCCGTCGCGAGAAGCAGATCGAGTACAACCAGGTGAACGGCATCGAGCCGACGGCGCTGCGCAAGCGGATCGCCGACATCACCGACGTGCTCGCCCGCGAAGGGGCCGACACGGCCGCGCTGCTCGCCGGACGCGGCGACGGCAAGAAGCGCGCCGCGACGCCGAACCTCCGCCGCGAGGGCGTCGGCGCCGCCGGGGCCGCCGAGCTCGAGTCGATCATCGGCGACCTCAACGGGCAGATGCTCGCGGCCGCCGCCGAGCTCAAGTTCGAGCTGGCGGCACGCCTGCGCGACGAGCTCGGCGACCTGAAGAAGGATCTGCGCGCGATGGAGGCCGCCGGCCACGTGAGGTGAGCGGGAGCGCGGGCACGGATGGCTGGGCCGCGCGGTCGGCTGAGCCTGTCGAAGCCCCGCGCTAGCCTGGCCGGATGCCCTCCGCCACCGTCGCCGATGTACTCGCCGCGCGCCGGATCGTCGTCTACGGCGTGACCGGCAGCGGCAAGTCGACACTGTCGCGCATCGTGGCGGACCGGCTCGGGCTGCCGCACATCCCGACCGACGAGCTGGGCTGGGGGCCGGGCTGGACGGCGCTCGATCCGGCCGTCGTCGACGCCGAGATGCTGGCGCGCACGGCCCGGTCCGAGTGGGTCGCCGACTCGTTCTGGGGTCGGCAGACCGCGGCGCAGCTGCCGCGCGTCGAGGTGCTCGTCGGGCTCGACCTGCCGCGTCCGCTGACCTTCTGGCGGCTCCTCCGCCGCACGGTGCGCCGCTGCGTGACACGGGAGCTCGTCTGCAACGGCAACGTCGAGACGATCGGCCGGATGCTCGGGCGCGACTCGATCCTGCGCTGGCATCACCGCAGCTGGCGCAGCAAGCGCGACCGCATCCGCGAGTGGGAGCAGGCGGCCGAGGGGCCCGGCGTGCTGCGGCTCAGGTCGCCGCAGGAGGTCGCGGCGTTCGCGGCCGCGCTCCCGCCGCCGACCGGTTGACGCCGCCGACGCACCGGCTCCGCCACCCGGCGCGTCCGCTGAGGGCTGAGCATCTCGCCGGTGCGATGTCGGAGGCTTCCGTAGAATGAGTTCAGTGTCGTCGATCTCGCCCGTGACGGGCTCCTCCAAGCTCAGCGTGCGCGGCGCGCGCGTCCACAACCTGAAGAACGTCGACATCGAGATCCCGCGCGACTCGCTCGTCGTGTTCACCGGTCTCAGCGGCTCGGGCAAGTCGAGCCTCGCGTTCGACACGATCTTCGCGGAGGGCCAGCGCCGGTACGTCGAGTCGCTGTCCGCGTACGCCCGCCAGTTCCTCGGCCAGGTGGACCGGCCCGACGTCGATTTCATCGAGGGCCTCAGCCCGGCCGTCTCGATCGACCAGAAGTCGACGAACCGCAACCCGCGCTCGACGGTCGGCACGATCACCGAGATCTACGACTACATGCGACTGCTCTGGGCGCGCATCGGCGAGCCGCACTGCCCGATCTGCGGCGAGCTCATCGCGAAGCAGACCGTGCAGCAGATCGCCGACCAGCTCATGGAGCTCGAGGCCGGCACGCGCTACCAGATCGTCGCGCCGGTGGTCACGCAGAAGAAGGGCGAGTTCGTCGACCTGTTCGGCGAGCTGGCCTCCGGCGGCTACTCGCGCGCGATCGTCGACGGCGAGCTCATCCAGCTCAGCGACCCGCCGAAGCTGAAGAAGTCGTACAAGCACGACATCGCGGTCGTCGTCGACCGCCTCGTCGCGGCCGACGACCTGCTCACCCGCCTCACCGACTCGCTCGAGACGGCGCTCCGCCTCACGAGCGGCATCGTGACCGTCGACTTCGTCGACCTCGACGCGAAGGACCCGGCCCGCACGCGCAGCTTCAGCGAGAAGCTGAGCTGCCCGAACGGGCATCCGATCGCCCTGACCGAGATCGAGCCGCGCACGTTCTCGTTCAACGCCCCGTTCGGCGCCTGCCCGGAGTGCTCCGGCCTCGGCACGAAGATGGCGGTCGACGCGGACCTGCTCGTCGGCGACCCGGAGCTGAGCCTCAACGAGGGCGTCATCCTGCCGTGGAATCAGGGCGGCAAGGGGCTGTACTCGTACTTCCAGCGGCTGCTCGAGGGGCTGGCGCGCGACCTCGGCTTCTCGCTCGACACCCCGTGGTCCGATCTCGGCGACGAGGTGCAGCAGGCGATCCTCCGCGGCAACGACTTCGAGGTCGTGGTGCAGTGGCGCAACCGCTACGGCCGCACGATGAAGTACTCCACGGGCTTCGAGGGCGTCATGCCCTACATCGAGCGCAAGTACCGCGAGGCCGAGAGCGACTGGTCGCAGAACCGCTACGGCGAGTACCTGCGCGAGATCCCGTGCCCGGTCTGCGACGGCAAGCGCCTCAAGCCCGAGGTGCTCGCCGTGCAGGTCGCGAGCCGGAGCATCTCCGACGTGCAGGAGCTGAGCCTCCACGACTCCTACGAGCTCATGACGACGATCGACCTGACCCCGCGGCAGGCGAAGATCGCCGCGCAGGTGCTCCGCGAGATCCGGCTGCGCCTGGAGTTCCTGCTCGAGGTCGGCCTCGGCTATCTGACCCTCGCACGCGCCGCGGCGACGCTCTCCGGCGGCGAGGCGCAGCGCATCCGCCTCGCCACGCAGATCGGATCGGGCCTGACCGGCGTGCTCTACGTGCTCGACGAGCCGAGCATCGGCCTGCACCAGCGCGACAACCGCCGCCTCATCGACACCCTCGTGAAGCTGAAGAACCTCGGCAACACGCTCATCGTCGTCGAGCACGACGAGGACACCATCCGCACCGCGGACTGGATCGTCGACATCGGCCCGCGCGCGGGCGAGCACGGCGGCGAGGTCGTGCACTCGGGCGACTACGCGGCCCTGCTGCGCAACACCGAGTCGCTGACCGGCGACTACATCGCCGGCCGCCGGGCCATCGAGATGCCGACCCGCCGCCGCAAGATCGACCGCAAGCGGCAGATAACCGTGGAGGGGGCGAAGGCGAACAACCTGCGGGATGTCACGGTCTCGTTCCCGCTCGGCGCGTTCGTCGCCGTCACGGGCGTGTCCGGCTCCGGCAAGTCGTCGCTCGTCAACGACATCCTCTACAAGGTGCTCGCCAACCAGCTCAACGGCGCCCGGCAGGTGCCGGGGCGCCACAAGCGGGTCACCGGGCTCGAGCAGCTCGACAAGGTCGTCCACGTCGACCAGGCGCCGATCGGCCGCACGCCGCGCTCGAACCCGGCCACCTACACCGGCGTCTTCGACAAGATCCGCACGCTGTTCTCCGACACCGTCGAGGCGAAGTCGCGCGGCTACCAGCCTGGGCGCTTCAGTTTCAACGTCAAGGGCGGCCGCTGCGAGAACTGCCAGGGCGACGGCACGATCAAGATCGAGATGAACTTCCTGCCCGACGTCTACGTCGCGTGCGAGGTCTGCGGGGGAGCGCGCTACAACCGCGACACCCTCCAGGTGCACTACAAGGGCAAGAACATCGCCGAGGTGCTCGACATGTCGATCGAGGAGGCCGCGACCTTCTTCGAGCCGATCAGCGCCATCCACCGGTTCCTCAAGACGCTCGTCGACGTCGGACTCGGCTACGTGCGCCTCGGCCAGAGCGCCACGACGCTCTCGGGCGGCGAGGCGCAGCGCGTGAAGCTGGCCACCGAGCTGCAGAAGCGCTCGAACGGCCGCAGCGTCTACGTGCTCGACGAGCCGACGACCGGACTGCACTTCGAGGACGTGCGCAAGCTGCTGCTCGTGCTCAACGGGCTCGTCGACAAGGGCAACACGGTGATCGTGATCGAGCACAACCTCGACGTGATCAAGAGCGCCGACTGGCTCATCGACCTCGGACCCGAGGGCGGCTCCGGCGGCGGTCAGATCATCGCGACCGGCACGCCCGAGAAGGTGGCCGAGGTGGCGGAGAGCCACACCGGCGTCTTCCTCAAGGAGCTCATGGAGTCGGAGTCGGCCGGGCAGGGCCGCAGGAAGTCGGCCTAGTGCCGCGCGTCGAGCCGGGGGCGCGCTGATGGCGCGCGTCGAGCGCGCGGACGCCATCCGCCCGATGAGCGCAGTCGGCCGAAGCCGGGAGGCGCGCTGATGGCGCGCGTCGAGCGCGCGGACGCCATCCCGTGGCGGCCGAAGGCGGGGGAGATCCCGACCGACCCGGGCGTGTACCGCTTCAAGGACCCGCGCGGGCGGATCCTCTACGTCGGCAAGGCGAAGAACCTGCGGCAGCGGCTGTCGAACTACTTCCAGCCGCTGCGGAGCCTGCACGAGCGCACGCGCGCCATGGTGCTGACGGCTTCGAGCGTGGAGTGGACGGTGGTCGGCAGCGACTTCGAGTCGCTGCAGCTCGAGTACCAGTTCATCAAGGAGTTCGAGCCGCCGTTCAACGTCAAGTTCCGCGACGACAAGACCTACCCGTACCTCGCGGTGACGCTCGGCGACGAGGCGCCGCGGGTCATGGTGACCCGCAACCGCCGGATCGCGGGCGCGCGCTACTTCGGGCCGTATCCGAAGATCTGGGCCGTGCGCGACACGATCGACCTCATGGTGCGCGCGTTCCCCATCCGCACCTGCTCCGACTCCAGCTACAAGCGCGCGATGCAGAGCGGGCGGCCGTGCTTCCCGGGCCAGATCGGCCGCTGCGGCGGTCCGTGCTCCGGCCGGGTCACGATCGAGGAGCATCGCGAGATCGTCGACCAGTTCGTCGCGTTCATGGCGAGCCACGACCGGCGCATCATCGGCCAGCTGCAGCGCGACATGCGCGACGCGGCGGCGATCCAGGACTACGAGGAGGCCGCAAAGCTGCGCGACCGCATCCAGGCCCTCGAGAACGTGCTCGAGAAGAGCGCGGTCGTGCTGCCGGACGGCGTCGACACCGACGTCTTCGGCATCGAGCACGACGAGCTGGCCGCCGCGGTGCAGCAGTTCGTGGTGCGCGGCGGCCGTGTGCGCGGCGTGCGCTCGTGGGTCGTCGACAAGGAGCTCGACGTGCCGCTGTCGGAGCTCGTCGACTCGGTGCTCGAGAGCGCGTACGAGAACGAGCCCCCGCCGCGCGAGATCATCGTGCCTGAGCTGCCGGACGACGCGGAGGCGATGGGCGCCTGGCTCAGCACGATGCGGCCCAAGGGCGGCCAGGTGGTGCTGCGGACGGCCCAGCGCGGCGACAAGCGCTCCGTGCTCGAGACGGCCACGCTCAACGCCAAGCAGGCGCTCATGCTCTACAAGACCCGGCGCACCGGCGACTACGTGGCGCGCACCCAGGCGCTCGAGGACATCCGCGACGCGCTCGGGCTGCCCGACGCGCCGCTGCGCATCGAGTGCTACGACGTCTCGCACCTCGGCGGCACGAACATCGTCGCGTCGATGGTGGTGTTCGAGGACGGCCTGCCGCGCAAGAACCAGTACCGCAAGTTCTCGGTGCCGGAGTACGCCGACGACACCGAGTCGCTCTACCAGGTGCTCACCCGGCGGCTGTCGCACCTCGACGACGAGCCGGCGGAGGAGGCCGTGGTGACGGTCGACGAGGAGACGGGGGAGTCGGTCGTGCAGGCGCCGCGGCGCCGCTTCGCCTACCGTCCCGGCCTGCTGCTCGTCGACGGCGGGCAGCCGCAGGTGGAGGCCGCGGCGCGCGCCATGCGCGACCTCGGCATCGACGACATCCCGCTCGCCGGCATCGCGAAGCGGCTGGAGGAGATCTGGCTGCCGGGCGACGAGTACCCGGTCATCCTGCCCCGCAACAGCGAGGCGCTGTTCCTGCTGCAGCGCGTGCGCGACGAGGCGCACCGCTTCGCGATCACGTTCCAGCGCGCGCGGCGGCGCACCGACATCGCGAGCGTGCTCGGCGAGATCCCCGGGCTCGGGCCCGCCCGCGTCACGGCACTGCTCAAGCACTTCGGCTCGGTAGCCCGGCTGCGGGCCGCGTCGGCGGAGCAGATCGCCGAGGTGAAGGGCGTCGGCCCGGCCATCGCCGCCCAGATCGCGGCTAGGCTGAGCACGCCGGCCGGAGGCGACGACGAGGCGCCGATCGAGTCGGCGGACCCCGCAGCGCCGACCAGAACCCCAGCGGAGGAGACGACGCGAGGATGACCGACCAGCCCGGATCCCGCGAGATCCTGCTCGTCACGGGGATGTCCGGCGCGGGCCGCTCGACGGTCGCCGATGCGCTCGAGGACCTCGGCTGGTACGTCGTCGACAACCTCCCGCCCGCCATGCTGCGTCCGCTCGCGGACCTCGCCGGCCACACCGGCGACTCGATGCCGAAGATCGCCGCGGTCGTCGACGTGCGCGGCGGCGTGCTGTTCGACGACGTCCGCTCAGCCCTCGACGGCCTCCGCGGCAACGCGAGCGTGCGGGTGCTGTTCCTCGACGCGACGGATGCGGCGCTCGTGCGGCGCTTCGAGCAGGTGCGGCGGCCGCATCCGCTCCAGGGCGACGGCACGCTGCTCGACGGCATCGGCGCGGAGCGCGCCCGCATCGCCGAGCTGCGCGAGATGAGCGACATCGTGATCGACACGAGCGACCTCAACATCCACCAGCTCACCCACCGAATCACGGAGCAGTTCCGCGCCGAGGCGGGCGCGAAGGTGCGCATCACGCTGCTCACGTTCGGCTTCAAGTACGGCCTGCCGACCGACGCCGACAACGTCGCCGACGCGCGCTTCCTGCCGAACCCGTTCTGGGACCCCGAGCTGCGGCCCCTGAACGGCCTGGATGCGGCGGTCAGCGAGTACGTGCTGTCGCGGCCGGGAGCCCCCGAGTTCCTCGACGCGTACGTCGCCGCCCTCACCCCGGTGCTCGAGGGGTACGCCCGGGAGAACAAGCGGCACGGTACGATCGCCATCGGCTGCACCGGCGGAAAGCACCGCTCCGTGGCGATCGCGGAAGAGCTGGCGCGACGTCTCCGCGGCCTCCCCGGGGTCGCCGTGACCATTCGACACCGCGATCTGGGGCGCGAATGATTCGGAGGATGTTGCTGTGGCGCTGACCGCGGATGTGAAGGACGAGCTGCTGGCCGTCACCCCGGGCAAGACCTCGGTGCGGGCCGCCGAGCTCGCGGCGATCCTGCGGTTCTCCGGGGGGCTGCACATCATCTCGAACCGCATCGCGGTCGAGTCCGAGCTCGACTCGCCGCAGCTCGCGCGCCGCGTGCGCCGCGACCTCGCCGAGCTGTACGGCGTGCGCAGCGAGGGCAGCGTGATCTCCGGCGGAGGCCAGAGCAAGGCCGCCGCCTACCTGGTGCGGGTCGTGGAGGCGGGGGAGACCCTCGCGCGCCAGACCGGCCTGCTCGACGCCCGCCGCCGACCCGTCCGCGGCCTGCCGAACCGGCTCACCACCGGCACCCGCGAGGAGCTGGCCGCCGTCTGGCGCGGCGCGTTCCTCGCCGCCGGCACCCTGACCGATCCGGGCCGCTCCGCCTCGCTCGAGATCGCCTGCCCCGGCAACGAGTCGGCGATGGCGCTCGTCGGGGCCGCCGGCCGCCTCCGCGTGCCCTCGAAGGCCCGCGAGGTGCGCGGCGCCCACCGGGTCGTCATCCGCGACGGCGAGGCCATCAGCGGCATGCTGCGGCTCATGGGCGCCTCCGGCACGGTCGCCGCCTGGGAGGAGCTGCGTCAGCGCCGCGAGGTGCGCGCCACGGCCAACCGCCTCGTGAACTTCGACGACGCCAACCTGCGCCGCTCCGCCCAGGCCGCCGTCGCCGCCTGCGCGCGCGTCGAGCGCGCGCTCGAGATCCTCGGCGAGGGCGTGCCGGAGCACCTGCAGTACGCCGGCGAGCTGCGCCTCGCGCACCGCGACGCCAGCCTCGACGAGCTCGGCCACTTCGCCGACCCGCCGATGACGAAGGACGCCGTGGCCGGCCGCATCCGCCGGCTGCTCGCGATGGCCGACAAGGAGGCCTCGGACCGCGGCCTCCCCGGCACCGACGCGAACCTGCCGCCGGACCTCGAGGACTGAGCGCCGCACCCTGAGCGCCGCCGCCCGTCGGCATCAGCGTTCTCTGAGGGTTCACGCGGGAAGGGTCCGGCCCCCTGACGGCTTTCACTACAGTGAGAGAGCCCGGCCGGGTGGATCCCGCTGGGCACCGAAACCGAGGAGATGACCTTCGATGGCCGAGTACACCCTGCCGGATCTGCCGTACGACTACGCCGCGCTCGAGCCGCACATCAGCGGCAAGATCATGGAGCTGCACCACGACAAGCACCACGCGACCTACGTCAGCGGGGCGAACACCGCCCTCGAGAAGCTCGCCGAGGCTCGCGACTCCGGCGACCTGGCGAACGTCAACAAGCTCTCGAAGGACCTGGCGTTCAACGTCGGCGGCCACGTGAACCACTCGATCTTCTGGACCAACCTCTCGCCCGAGGGCGGCGGACAGCCGGACGGCGAGCTCAAGGCCGCCATCGACGACCAGTTCGGGTCGTTCGACAAGTTCCAGGCGCACTTCACCGCCGCGGCGACCGGCATCCAGGGCTCCGGCTGGGCCGTGCTCGGCTACGAGCCGATCGGCAAGAAGCTCGTCATCGAGCAGCTGTTCGACCAGCAGGGCAACACGAACCTCGGTCTCGTGCCGATCTTCCAGCTCGACATGTGGGAGCACGCCTTCTACCTCGACTACCTCAACGTCAAGGCCGACTACGTGAAGGCCATCTGGAACATCGCCGACTGGCAGAACGTCGCGGCCCGCCTCGACGCCGCCCGTCAGAAGACCGACGGCCTGCTGGTACTGTCGTAACCGGATCGGCCGGGGCTTCGGCCCCGGCCTTCGATCCCCACTCCCACCACTATCCGCGCCCCCGTCGCGGTCGTCGACGCGGGCGCTCATCGCAAGGAGCGCAATGTCCGTCAAGATCGGCATCAACGGCTTCGGCCGGATCGGTCGAAACTACTTCCGAGCCGCCCTCGCCAAGGGCAGCGACCTCGAGATCGTCGCGGTCAACGACCTGACGGACAACCAGTCGCTCGCTCAGCTGCTGAAGTTCGACTCGATCACCGGCCGTCTGAACGCCGAGGTCACCTACGACGACGACGCGATCTACGTCGACGGCAAGGCGATCAAGGTCTACGAGGAGCGCGACCCCGCGAACCTGCCCTGGGGCGAGCTCGGCGTCGACATCGTCATCGAGTCGACCGGCCGGTTCACCGACGCCGCCGACGCGCGCAAGCACATCGAGGGCGGCGCGAAGAAGGTCATCATCTCGGCGCCGGCCACCGGCGACGACGGCACGTTCGTGCTCGGCGTCAACGAGTCGACCTACGACCCGGCCACGATGCACATCCTCTCCAACGCCTCGTGCACCACGAACTCGCTGGCCCCGCTGGCGAAGGTGTTCAACGACGCGTTCGGCATCGAGCGCGGTCTCATGACCACGATCCACGCCTACACCGCCGACCAGAACCTGCAGGACGGCCCGCACAAGGACCTGCGTCGCGCCCGCGCCGCCGCCCTCAACATCGTGCCGACCTCGACCGGCGCCGCCAAGGCCATCGGCCTGGTGCTCCCGGAGCTCGCCGGCAAGCTGGACGGCTACTCGCTCCGCGTGCCCGTGCCGACCGGCTCGATCACCGACCTCACCGTGCAGGCCTCGCGCCCGGTCACGATCGACGAGGTCAACGACGCCTACAAGGCCGCCGCGGAGGGTCCGCTCAAGGGCATCCTCAAGTACTCGACCGACCCGCTGGTCTCGCACGACATCGTGAGCGACCCGCACTCGTCGATCTACGACGCCCCGCTGACGAAGATCCTCGGCGACCAGGTCAAGCTGTACGCCTGGTACGACAACGAGTGGGGCTACTCCAACCGCCTCGTCGACTTCGCCGAGTACGTCGCCGCGCGGCTCTGACCCTTCATGGCGCTGCGCACCATCGAGAGCCTCGGTGAGCTCTCCGGAAAGACCGTCCTGCTCCGCTGCGACCTCAATGTGCCGCTGAAGGACGGGGAGATCACCGACGACGGCCGCATCCGCGCGTCCGTCCCGACGATCCAGCGCCTGCTGTCGTCCGGTGCCCGCGTCGTCGCGATGTCCCACCTGGGGCGTCCCGACGGGGCACCGGATGACCGCTACAGCCTGCGGCCGGTGGCCGAGCGGCTCGCCGAGCTGATCGGCCGCGAGGTCCGCTTCGCGTCCGACACCGTCGGCGACGACGCCCGTGCGGCGGTCGACTCCGGCGCCGAGCTCGTGCTGCTCGAGAACCTCCGCTTCAACGCGGGGGAGACCGCGAAGTCCGACGACGAGCGTGCGGCCTTCGCCGCGCAGCTCGCCGCGCTCGGCGACGTGCTCGTGTCCGACGGCTTCGGCGTAGTGCACCGCAAGCAGGCGAGCGTCTACGAGCTCGCCGAGCAGGTGCCCAGCGCCGCCGGCCTGCTGATCGCCGAGGAGCTCGACGTGCTCGACCGCCTCACCGAGACGCCGGAGCGGCCGTACGCGGTCGTGCTCGGCGGCTCGAAGGTCAGCGACAAGCTCGGCGTGATCGGCCACCTGCTGCCGCGCGTCGACGCGATGCTCATCGGCGGCGGCATGCTGTTCACCTTCCTCAAGGCCCTCGGCCACGAGGTGGGCTCCAGCCTCCTCGAGGCGGACCAGGTCGAGACCGTCAGGGGCTACCTGAGGGAGGCGGAGGAGCGCGGTGTCGAGCTGCTGATCCCGACCGACGTCGTGGTTGCCTCGAAGTTCGGCGCGGACGCGGAGCACCAGGTGACGCGGGCCGACGCGATCGAGTCGACCCCGTGGGGCTCGGCCGGTCTCGGCCTCGACATCGGACCGGAAACGGCGGAGGCCTTCGCGGCCGTGGTCGCCCGGTCGAAGACGGTGTTCTGGAACGGCCCGATGGGCGTCTTCGAGCTGGCGCCGTTCGCGGCGGGCACGAAGGCGGTCGCCCAGGCGATGACCGAGGTCTCCGGCCTCGGTGTGGTCGGCGGCGGCGACTCCGCCGCCGCCGTGCGGGCCCTCGGGTTCGCGGATGACGACTTCGGACACATCTCGACGGGCGGCGGTGCCAGCCTCGAGTTCCTCGAGGGCAAGCTCCTTCCCGGACTGGTGGTCCTCGGATGGGAGGCGGCGGCGTGACCGCGAGCACTCGGACCCCGCTCATCGCGGGGAACTGGAAGATGAACCTCGACCACCTGCAGGCGATCGCCTTCGTGCAGAAGCTGCAGTGGAAGCTCAGCGACGCCGGGCACGACTTCGGCGCCGTGGAGGTGGCCGTCTTCCCGCCGTACACCGATCTGCGCAGCGTGCAGACGATCGCGGCGGCCGACAAGTACGACCTCGCCTACGGCGGCCAGGACCTGTCCGCGCACGACAGCGGCGCCTACACCGGCGAGATCTCGGGCGCCTTCCTCGCGGCCCTCGACGCCCGCTACGTGATCATCGGGCACTCCGAGCGCCGGCAGTACCACGCCGAGACGGACGAGGACGTGGCGGCGAAGGTCGCCGCGGCTCACCGCCACGGCCTGGTGCCGATCATCTGCGTCGGCGAGACCGCCGACGACCTCGAGCAGCACGGCCCGAGCGCCGTGCCGGTCGCCCAGCTCACCACCGCCCTCGGCGGTGCGCTGAAGGGCGCCGAGGTCGTCGTGGCGTACGAGCCCGTGTGGGCGATCGGATCGGGTCAGGCGGCGACGAGCGCGCAGGCCCAGCAGGTCTGCGCCGCCCTCCGCGAGGTCGTCGGCACGCAGCTCGGCGCCGACGCGGCCGCGGCGACGCGCATCCTCTACGGCGGCTCCGTGAAGTCGGGCAACATCGCCGGCTTCATGCGCGAGACCGACGTCGACGGCGCGCTCGTCGGCGGGGCGAGCCTGCAGATCGACGAGTTCGCGGCGATCGTCCGCTACCAGGCGCACGTCGGCGTCTGACCCGTCTCCGCGAGGCGCCCGGCGTTCCGCCGGGCGCTTCGCGCATGCGGCTCCCAGCCTCCCGGTATACTGATCCGCGGCCCATCCGGCCGACGAAAGGCATCTCACCCTCGTGGACATCCTCCAGGTCGTCGTGCAGGTGATCCTCGGGATCACCAGCCTCCTGCTGACCCTGCTCATCCTGCTGCACCGCGGACGCGGCGGCGGCCTCTCCGACATGTTCGGCGGCGGCGTCACCTCGAACCTCGGCGCCTCGGGTGTCGCGGAGCGGAACCTCAACCGCATCACGGTCGTGCTCGGCCTGGTGTGGCTGGCCTGCATCGTCGTGCTCGGCCTCATCATCAAGTTCAACGCCGGCTCCTAGCCGCCGTTCCAACCCGAGGAGCAGCAGCAATGGCATCAGGTGGCAGCGCGATCCGCGGATCGCGGGTCGGCTCCGGCCCCATGGGCGAGCAGGACCGCGGATACCACGCGGACCGCATCGCCGTCTCGTACTGGGACGCGCTCGGCAACGAGACCGTCCGCTACTTCGCGGCGAACCTGCCCGCGGAGGAGATCCCCGAGACGATCGACAGCCCGAACACCGGCCTGCCGGCCGGCCGGGACCGCGAGAACCCGCCGCAGTCGGCGAAGCTCGAGCCCTACAAGACGCACCTCGCGTACGTGAAGGAGCGCCGCACCGACGAGGAGGCGGCCCAGCTCCTCGAGGAGGCGCTGGAGCAGCTCCGCGCCCGCCGCGGCGGCGGCGCCGCGACCGCGTAGCGCGCGACCGGCACGAGCACCTCGGACACGAGAAGGCCCGGCTCCCCGAGGGGAGCCGGGCCTTCGTCCGTCCGGGCGCCGCTACTGCACGGCGCTGCTACTGCACGTCGTGCGCAGCGGTCCAGTACAGCTCGGGCGTGATGAGGTTCTCCGGCACCTCGGCCGCGGCCTCCTGGTCGACGAAGAACACGGTGCGCTTGCGTCCCTCGGCGCCGGCGGCCGGCACGTCGTTGACGCTCGCGCCGGCGAGGGCGAGCCCGAGGGCGCCGGCCTTGTCCGGTCCGGCGAGCACCATCCAGATCCGGTCCGCCGCGTTGATGGTCGGCAGAGTGAAGCTGAGGCGCAGCGGCGGCGGCTTGGGGGAGTCCGTCTCCGCCACGACGACGCGGTCGGTGACGCGCACGTTCGCGTGGTCGGGGAACAGCGAGGCGATGTGACCGTCGGGCCCGACGCCGAGGAACATGATGTCGAAGCGCGGATGCGCCGCGCCGCCCTGCGCGGCCGCCGCGAGCTCCGCCTCGTAGGCCTGCGCGGCCTCCTCGATGGTCGCCTGCTCGCCCGGTGCCGGCAGCGAGTGCACCTGCTCCGGACGGAGGCCGAGGTGGTCGAGCAGCGCCCGCTTCGACTGGGTGTCGTTGCGGTCCGGGTCGCCGTGCGGCAGGTAGCGCTCGTCGCTCCACCAGAAGTCGATCCGCGACCAGTCCACGCCGTGGCGGGCGGGGGAGTCCGCGATCGCCGCCAGCACCGCCTCGCCCATGGTGCCGCCCGTCAGGCAGACGTTCGCGCTCCCCTCGTCGTCGAGCAGGTCGACGATCTTCGTGAGGAATCGGGCCGCGACGCTCCCGGCCAGGGTCTGCTTGTCGGGGTGCACCAGCACCCGGCGCTCGTTGGTCACATGTCCTCGTTCCGGGCTCAGCGGGCCGCGCGAGTCGTGGCCAGCTGCTCGAGCCCCTTCTGGACGACCTCGCCGAAGAGCTCGTCCGGGTCGAGCCTACGCAGTTCCTCGGCGAGGCAGTCGCGCAGGCTGCGGCGTGGCAGCGAGACCTCGTGCGTCGGCTGCCCCGGCTGCTCGAGCTTGGCGACCGTCGGGGTGATCCGCTCGAGGCTGATCGGCCCGGCGGCGCGGTGGAGCACGACGCTGTGGATGCCGCTGGAGCCGTGGCCGGGGCCGGCCATCTCCAGCGAGACCTCGGCGTCGAGCTGCAGCCGCAGCCAGGCCGCGAGCAGCTCCGTCGAGGGCGACTGGGCGGCGCCCGTCACCTCGACGCGGTCCACCGGCTCGTACGGCGCCTGGTCGAGCGCCGCGGCGAGCTGGGCGCGCCAGAGCGTGAGGCGGGTCCACGAGAAGTCGGTGTCGCCCGGTGCGTAGCCGGCGGCGAGCCGCTCGATCTCCGCATTCGGGTCGGCGGCCGTCGCGGCGTCCGTGATGCGGCGCTGGGCGATCCGGCCGAGCGGCGAGCCGCTGACGTCGTCGGGGGCCTCGTGCGGCCACCAGACCACCACCGGGGCGTCCGGCAGCAGCAGGCTCGTGACGAGCCCCTCCTCGTCGCTCGCGGTGTCGCCGTAGGCACGGAGCACCACGACCTCGCTCGCGCCGGCGTCGCCGCCGACGCGGATCTGCGCGTCGAGGTGGGTGGAGGCGTCGTCCGGCGCGACCGAGATCACGATGACGCGCATCGGATGCTCGCGCGAGGCGTCGTTGGCGGCCTCGATGGCCTCCTCCTCCTCGCCGAGGTGGCAGCTGATGACGAGCGTGAGCACGCGGCCGAGGGCGACGGCGCCGCCCTCCTCGCGGATCTTCACGAGCGCCTTGCCCACCGCGCTGGTGGTGGTGCCGGGCAGTTCGACGATCACGGGCGCCTCCAGACGCGGCCGTCGCGCCCGAGGAGCGCGTCGGCGGACTCGGGGCCCCAGGTCCCCGGCTTGTACTGCTCGAGCGGTCCACCCTGGGCCGCCCAGTACTCCTCGATCGGGTCGAGGATCTTCCAGCTGAGCTCGACCTCCTGGTGACGCGGGAACAGCGGCGGGTCGCCGAGCAGCACGTCGAGGATGAGGCGCTCGTAGGCCTCCGGGCTCGCCTCGGTGAACGCGTGGCCGTAGCCGAAGTCCATCGTCACGTCGCGCACCTGCATGCCGGCGCCGGGCACCTTCGAGCCGAAGCGGAGCGTCACGCCCTCGTCCGGCTGCACCCGCACGACGAGCGCGTTCTCGCCGAGCTCGGAGGTCTGGCTGTCGGCGAACAGGTACTGCGGCGCGCGCTTGAACACGACCGCGATCTCGGTGACGCGGCGGCCGAGCCGCTTGCCGGCACGGAGGTAGAACGGCACACCCGCCCAGCGCCGGGTATCGATCTCCAGCTTGATGGCGGCATAGGTCTCGGTCGTCGACTCGGGGTTCATCCCGTCCTCGTCGAGGAAGCCGAGCACCTTCTCGCCGCCCTGCCAGCCGCCCGCGTACTGCCCGCGCGCGGTCGCCTCGCCGAGGTCCTTCGGCAGGCGGACGGCGGAGAGCACCTTCTCCTTCTCGGCGCGGAGGTCCGCGGCGTCGAACGAGATCGGCTCCTCCATCGCGGTGAGCGCGAGGAGCTGCAGCAGGTGGTTCTGGATGACGTCGCGCGCGGCGCCGATGCCGTCGTAGTAGCCGGCGCGGCCGCCCACCCCGATGTCCTCGGCCATGGTGATCTGCACGTGGTCGACGTAGTTCGCGTTCCACAGGGGCTCGTAGAGCATGTTCGCGAAGCGGAGCGCCAGGATGTTCTGGACGGTCTCCTTGCCGAGGTAGTGGTCGATGCGGAACACGCTGTCCGGCGGGAACACGCTCTCGACGACGTCGTTCAGCTCGCGGGCCGTGCGCAGATCGGAGCCGAACGGCTTCTCGATGACGACGCGGCGCCAGGAGTCCTCGTTCTGCTCGGCCAGCCCGCTGCGGCGGAGCTGCTCCGTGACCTGCGGGAACGACTTCGGCGGGATCGACAGGTAGAACGCGTGGTTGCCCAGCGTGCCGCGCTCGGTGTCGAGGCCCTGGAGCGTCGCCCTGAGGCGGTCGAACGCCGCGTCGTCGTCGAACTCGCCCTGCACGAAGCGGATGCCCTCGGCCAGCTGGCGCCAGACGTCCTCGTCGAACGGGGTGCGCGCGTACTGCGCGACGGCGTCGTGGACGACCTTCTCGAAGTCCTGGTCGTCCCAGTCGCGTCGCGCGAACCCGACGAGGCCGAAGCCCGGGGGCAGCAGACCCCGGTTGGCCAGGTCGTAGACCGCCGGCATGAGCTTCTTGCGCGCGAGGTCGCCCGTCACGCCGAAGATCACGAGGCTCGACGGACCCGCGATGCGGTTCAGGCGACGGTCCTCCGGGACGCGGAGCGGATTGTGCTCGGCGTCGATGTTCACGGGGGCCATCCGGTCAGCCGATCGCGGCGCGCAGCTCGGCGATGCCGGCCGCGACGTCCGTCAGGGTGAGCGTGAGGACCGGGCGGCCGTGCTCGGCGAGCACGGTCGCGTCGCCCGCCGCCTGGGCGGCGATGAGCTGCCCGAACGTGAACGGCCGGTCCGGGATCTGCAGGTCGCGCTCGTGCGAGCCGACGATCTGCAGGAACACGCCGACGGCGGGGCCGCCCTTATGGAACTGGCCGGTCGAGTGCAGGAAGCGCGGTCCCCATCCGAAGGTCACCGGGCGCCCGCTGCGCTCGGCGAGCACGTCGCGGAGCTCGGCGAGGTGCGGGTTCGCGGGCCGGTCGAGGTAGGCCTGCACGGCCACGTAGCCGTGCTCCGGCAGCGCGGCGAGCAGCGCGTCGACCGCGGAGCCGACCGTCTCGGTGGCGGGGGAGAGGTCGCCCTGCACCCGCACCTCGACGGCGCCGTCGGTGAACAGCGCGGCCTCCGGCTCCGGCGTCTTCTCGAGCAGCCCGCGCGCGGCGGACTTGGCGCTCTCGACGTCCGGCTGGTCGAACGGGTTGATGCCGAGCAGCCGCCCGGCGATCGCGGTCGCGTACTCCCAGGTCAGCATCTGGCCGCCGAGCGAGCCGGCGACCTCGATCTCGCCCTCGCGCACCTCGCGGGTGGCGCGGCGGTCGGCGACGAGCCGCACGATCTGGAGGTCGGCCGCGTCGGAGTCGAGCTCCGGCGCGTCGGTGCCGACGACGACCGGCAGCAGGCCGCGGCCGAGCTTGCCGGTGGACTCGGCGATGAGCTGCTCCACCCAGTCGCCGAAGCCGACGATGTGGGTGCCGTCCGCGACGATGACGAGCTTGTCGCGCAGCGGCTTCGTGCCGCCGATCGCGGCGCCGAGCACGAGGCCCGGGTTCGAGTCCTGGTCGAGGCCGAGCTCGAACGCGGCGGCGTCGGCCTCCGCGAGGAGCTCGCGGATGTCGGCGCCGGCGAGGCCGGAGGGCACGAGGCCGAACGCGGTCAGCGCCGAGTAGCGGCCGCCGACCTCGGGGTCGGCGTTGAAGACGCGGTAGCCGTCGGCGCGCGCGGACTGGTCGAGCGGCGAGCCCGGGTCGGTGACGACCACGATGCGCTCGGTCGGGTCGATGCCCGCACCCCGGAAGGCCGCCTCGTAGGCGCGCTTCTGGCTGTCGGTCTCGAGCGTGGAGCCGGACTTCGACGAGATCACGACGGCGGTGTGCTCGAGGCCGTCGTCGAGCGCCGCCCGCACCTGCTCCGGGTCGGTCGAGTCGAGCACGGTCAGCGCGACGCCGTAGGTGGCGGTGATGACCTCGGGCGCGAGCGACGAGCCGCCCATGCCCCCGAGCACCCAGTGCGTGACGCCGTCGGCGACGAGCTTCTCGCGCAGGGCGACGATGTCGTCGACCAGGGGAGCCGAGATCGCGGCCGCCTGGGTCCAGCCCAGGCGCTTGGCCGACTCCGCCTCGGCATCAGGACCCCACAGCGTGGCGTCCTGGGCCGAGATGCCGCTCGCCACCCCGTCGGAGACGAGCTGCGGCACCCAGCGCTCCACGGCCTCCGCCGCCGCGCCGGTGGCGTGGACGGAGACGGTCACTTCGCCGCCTCCAGCGCCGCCGTGACGGTGTCGAGCAGCTCGTTCCAGGAGACGATGAACTTCTCGACGCCCTCCTTCTCGAGCACGGCGGACACGTCGTCGTAGTCGACGCCGACGGCCGCGAGGTCCTCGAAGACCTGCTGCGCGGCCGCGTAGGCCGGGTGCACGGCATCGCCGTGGAGCGGGGCGTGGTCGAAGGTCGCCTCGAGCGTCTTCTCCGGCATCGTGTTCACGACGCCGTCGACGGCGAGCTCCGTCACGTAGAGCGTGTCCGGCAGCGCCGTGTCCTTCACGCCGGTCGACGCCCAGAGCGGGCGCTGCAGGTTCGCGCCGTCGGCGAGCAGGCTCTTGGCCTGGTCGGTGGCGAACTCCTCCTCGAAGAGGCGGTAGGCGAGCTGGGCGTTCGCGACGCCGAGCTTGCTCTTCAGGGCGAGGGCCTCGTCCGTGCCGATGGCGACGAGGCGCTTGTCGGTCTCGGTGTCGACGCGCGACACGAAGAACGAGGCGACGGAGCGGATCGTGGAGAGGTCGATGCCGGCGGCGCGCGCCTTCTCGAGCCCGTCGAGGTAGGCGTGGATGACGGCGCGGTGGCGGTCCAGGCTGAAGATCAGCGTGACGTTGACGCTGATGCCCTTCGCGATCGTCTCGGTGATGGCCTCGAGGCCCTCGACCGTGGCGGGGATCTTGATCATCGCGTTCGGACGGTCGACCGTGCTCCAGAGCTGCTCGGCCTGGGCGATCGTGCCGGCAGCGTCGTGCGCGAGGCCCGGCTCGACCTCGATCGAGACGCGGCCGTCCTCGCCGTCGGTGGCGGCGTAGACCGGCGCGAACACGTCGGAGGCGGAGCGCACGTCGTCGGTGGTGATCTGGAAGACCGCCTCGGTGACGTTCGCGCCGGCGGCGGCGAGCGACGCGACCTGCTCGTCGTAGGCCTCGCCCTTGGCGAGCGCCGCGGCGAAGATCGTCGGGTTCGTCGTGACGCCGACGACGTTGCGCTCGTCGATCAGGCGCTGGAGGCTCCCGGATGCGATCCGCTCGCGCGACAGGTCGTCGAGCCAGATGCTGACGCCGAGCGCGGAGAGCTCCGCGGTGGGGCTGGTGGTGGTGTCGGTCATTGTGCTGTTTCGCTTCCTCGAGTGCTGCGGGCCGGTCGGCTGCGTGATCAGGCGCCGGCGGCGGCGATGGAGTCCTTGGCGGCCGCGACGGCGGCCTCGGTGGTGAGCCCGAACTCGCGGTACAGGGTCTTGTAGTCCGCGGAGGCTCCGTAGTGCTCGATCGAGACGCTGCGCCCGGCATCGCCGAGGAACGGCGCCCAGGTGAGCTTGAGACCCGCCTCGATGGAGACGCGCGCCTTCACCGCGGCCGGGAACACCGACTCGCGGTACTCGGCGCTCTGCTCGGCGAACCACTCCTGGCTCGGCACGGAGACGACGCGCGCGTTGACGCCCTCCGCCTTCAGCGCCTCGCGGGCGTCGACGGCGATCTGCACCTCGGAGCCGGTCGCGAGCAGGATCACGTCCGGCGTGCCGCCCGGCGCCTCGGCGAGCACGTAGGCGCCCTTCGCGACGTTCGACGCGGCGGCGAGCGTGTCGCCCTCGGCCGCGCCCTCGCCGCGGGCGAAGACGGGGAGGTTCTGACGGCTGAGCACGATGCCCTGCGGTCCCTCGCGGCGCTCGATCATCGTCTTCCAGGCCCAGGCGACCTCGTTCGCGTCCGCGGGGCGGATGATCTCGAGGTTCGGGATGGCGCGGAGCGCGGTGAGCTGCTCGATCGGCTGGTGCGTCGGGCCGTCCTCGCCGAGCGCGACGGAGTCGTGCGTCCAGATGTAGATCGTCGGCACCTTCATCAGCGAGGCGAGGCGCACGGCCGGCCGCATGTAGTCGCTGAAGATGAGGAACGTCGCGCCGAACGCGCGGGTGTGGCCGTGCAGCACGATGCCGGAGAGGATCGAGCCCATCGCGTGCTCGCGGATGCCGAAGTGCAGCACGCGGCCGTACGGGTTCATCTTCCACATGGCGGTGGAGCGCTCAGCGGGGCCGAACGAGCCGCCCTCCTCGATCGTCGAGTTGTTCGACTCGGCGAGGTCGGCGGAGCCGCCCCAGAGCTCGGGGAGCAGCGGCGCGATGGCGTTGATGACCTTGCCGGACGCGGCGCGCGTCGAGACGTCCTTGCCGGCCTCGAACACGGGGAGCGCGTCAGTCAGGTCGGGCACCTCGCCGGCCTCGAGCCGGTCGAGCAGCGTCTTGCGGTCGGGGTTGGCCGCGGCCCAGGCGTCGAACGCCTCGTTCCACTCGGCGTGCAGGGCCTGGCCGCGCTCGACGGCGCCGCGGGTGCGCTCGAGCACCTCGGGCGCGACCGCGAAGTGCTGCTCGGGGTCGAAGCCGAGCACCTCCTTGAGGCCGCGCACCTCGTCGCCGCCGAGCGCGGAGCCGTGGATCTTGCCGGTGTTCTTCTTCGTCGGCGACGGCCAGCCGATGATCGTCTTGAGGATGATCAGCGAGGGCTGGGTGGTGTTCGCCTTCGCGTGCTCGATCGCGTCGTAGAGCGCCGCGACGTCCTCGACGTAGCCGTCCTTCGTGTTCCAGTCGACGACCTGCACGTGCCAGCCGTACGCGGCGTAGCGCGCCGCGGTGTCCTCGCTGAGGGCGATGTCGGTGTCGTCCTCGATCGAGATCTGGTTGCTGTCGTAGAACGCGATGAGGTTGCCGAGCTCCTGCGTGCCGGCCAGGCTGCCGGCCTCGCTCGTCACGCCCTCCTCGATGTCGCCGTCGCTGGCGATCACGTAGACGTGGTGGTCGAACGGGCTCTCGCCGACCGCGGCGTCCGGGTCGAACAGACCGCGCTCGTAGCGCTGGGCGTAGGCGAAGCCGACGGCGGAGGCGAGGCCCTGGCCGAGCGGGCCGGTGGTGATCTCGACGCCGTCGGTGTGGCCGTACTCCGGGTGGCCCGGGGTCTTGGAGCCCCAGGTGCGGAGGGCCTCGAGGTCCTCGAGCTCGAGGCCGTAGCCGCCGAGGTAGAGCTGGACGTACTGGGTCAGCGAGCTGTGGCCCGCCGAGAGGATGAAGCGGTCACGGCCGATCCAGGTGCTGTCCGACGGATCGCGCCGCATGACCTTCTGGAAGAGCAGATAGGCCAGGGGAGCCAGGGAGATGGCGGTGCCGGGATGCCCGTTGCCCACCTTCTCCACTGCGTCGGCGGCGAGGACACGAGTCGTGTCCACGGCCTTCTCGTCGATCGGGTCCCAGGAGAGAGCAGTCACGCGTGCGCGGCCTTTCAGTTGCTGCGCAGAGCATGGCCGATGCGCCGCGCGGGTGTCACTCGCCCGTCGACGTCTTCGGCACGCCGCAGTCCGCTGCTCCGGTCCGCGCGAGGCGATCCGGGGCCGCGCTGGGCGCTGGCGAGCACCTTCACTCTAGTGACAGCGAGGGGTCTCCCGCCGAATCGCCAGTGGTCGTCCAGGCACCTCCACGACTTCTACATCACGTAGACTCGCAGCCGTCCCCACCCCCGCTTCCGGAGAACCATGCCGCTCGCTGTCGCACCCCCGGTCGCGCCCGAGCGCATCGGCCTCCGGCGCAAGGCGCTCGCCTATACCGCCCTGACGAAGCCGCGCGTGATCGAGCTGCTGCTCATCACCACCGCGCCGGTCATGGTGCTCGCGGCGCAGGGCATCCCGAACCTCTGGCTCGTGCTGGCGACGCTCGTCGGCGGCTCGCTCTCGGCCGGCAGCGCGAACGCGTTCAACTGCTACATCGACCGCGACATCGACCGCGTGATGCACCGCACCCGCAAGCGCCCGCTCGTGACGGGGGAGCTCTCGGACCGCGAGGCGCTCGCCTTCGCCTGGATCACCGGCATCGTCTCGACGGTCTGGCTGCTCGTCTTCACGACGCCGCTCGCCGCCGCGCTCTCGGTCGCCGCGATCCTCTTCTACGTCTTCGTCTACACGCTGTGGCTCAAGCGCCGCACCCCGCAGAACATCGTCTGGGGCGGCGCGGCCGGCTGCATGCCCGTGCTCATCGGCTGGGCGGCCGTCACCGGCTCGCTCGACTGGGCGCCGGTCATCCTGTTCGGCATCGTGTTCCTCTGGACGCCGCCGCACTACTGGCCGCTGTCGATGAAGTACCGCGACGACTACGCGTCGGTCTCCGTGCCGATGCTCGGCGTCGTGCGCGGCGGCACCGCCGTCGGGCTCCAGGTCGTGCTCTACACGTGGGCGACCGTGGCCTGCTCGCTGCTGCTCATCCCGCTGGCCGGCATGGGCATGATCTACACGATCGCGGCGGCCGCGGCCGGCATCTGGTTCACGGTCGAGGCGCACCGCCTCTACGGCCGCGCGATCTCGGGCGCCGAGATCAAGCCGATGCGGGTGTTCCACGCGAGCATCACCTACCTCACGGTCGTCTTCGTGGCGGTCGGGCTCGACCCGATCGTGCACCTGCCGCTCCCGCTCTGATCGGCGAGCCCCGGATGCCCACCCCGTTCTCCCTGCTCGCCGCGCGCGTCGGCCTCGGCGGCCGCGCGCTGCGCTGGGGCACCACCGCGGCGCTCGTCATGAGCGTGCTCATCGTGCTCGGCGGCGCCGTGGTGCGGGTGACCGGATCCGGCCTCGGCTGCCCGACGTGGCCGACCTGCGACGGCACGAGCGTCATCCTCGTCGTGCCGGACTCGGTGCACCTCATCATCGAGCAGACGAACCGGATGCTCACCGGCGTGCTCATCGTCGCCGTCGGCTGGGCGATCGTCGCCGCGCGTCTGCAGCGCGTGCACCCCGGTCCCGGCCGCCGCGACGACCGGATGCTGACCCGGCTCGCCTGGTCGCAGTTCTGGCTCGTCGTCGCGAACGCGGTCGCCGGCGGCATCACCGTGCTCGTGCAGCTGAACCCGTGGGTCGTCGCGCTCCACTTCGCGCTGGCGATCGGCCTGCTCACGACCGCCACCCTGACCTGGCATCGCGCCCGCGCCCTGCTCCGCGCCGAGGTGCCGCCGCGCGCGCCGCGCGCGCTCCGCTCGCTCGCCTGGGTGCTCGTCGCGGTCACGCTCGCGCTCATCCTCATCGGCACCGCCGTGACCGGCGCCGGGCCGCACTCCGGCGACTCGGAGGAGGTGCGCCGCAACGGCCTCGACTGGACGTCGACGGCCGCGATCCACGGCGTGCTCGGCACGGCGGTGCTCGTGCTCGGCGTCGTGCTCCTCGTCGTGGCGCGCCGCCGCGGGTACCCGCTCGCCGCCCGCCGCGCGGCGTTCTTCGTGATCGTCGTGCTGCTGCAGGCCGCTCTCGGGCTCGTGCAGGCCGTCACCGGGCTGCCGGAAGCGCTCGTCGCCCTCCACGTGCTCGGCTCGGCGCTCGTCTGGGTCGGCGCCCTCCGCGTGCTGCTCGACACCGACACCGCCCTGTTCTCGGTGCGGGCGTCCGCGGCGGATGCCCAGCCGGCGGTCCGGAGATCTCCGGCGCCCTCCCTGTAGGCTGGGTGGGTTCAGGCGCGACGCGGCCCGGGGCTCGTGTGCTTCGCGACGCCCGTCGGATGCCTCGCATGCTGGACCGCAACGACACCGACACGGGCGGAATGGCCCGCTTCGGGAGGAAGAAGGTTTGCCATGTCAGATGTGCTCATCGACCGGCCGGAGCTCAACGGCCTGGGGCAGTACGAGTTCGGCTGGTCCGACTCGGACGCCGCGGGCGCCATCGCCAAGCGCGGGCTCTCCGAGCAGGTCGTGTCCGAGATCTCGGCGCTGAAGAGCGAGCCGGAGTGGATGCTCCGCAACCGCATGAAGGCCCTCAAGCTCTTCGGCATGAAGCCGATGCCGACGTGGGGTGCCGATCTCACGGGCATCGACTTCGACAACATCAAGTACTTCGTGCGCTCGACCGAGAAGCAGGCGGGCTCGTGGGAGGACCTCCCCGAGGACATCCGCAACACGTACGACCGGCTGGGCATCCCGGAGGCCGAGCGCAAGCGCCTCGTCTCCGGCGTCGCCGCGCAGTACGAGTCCGAGGTCGTCTACCACCAGATCCAGGAGGACCTGGAGGCGCAGGGCGTCATCTTCATGGACACCGACACCGCGCTCAAGGAGCACCCCGAGATCTTCGAGGAGTACTTCGGCACGGTCATCCCGGCCGGCGACAACAAGTTCGCCGCGCTGAACACGGCCGTGTGGTCTGGCGGGTCGTTCGTCTACGTGCCGAAGGGCGTGCACGTCGAGATCCCGCTGCAGGCGTACTTCCGCATCAACACCGAGAACATGGGCCAGTTCGAGCGGACGCTGATCATCGCGGACGAGGACAGCTACGTGCACTACATCGAGGGCTGCACCGCCCCGATCTACTCCTCGGACTCGCTGCACTCGGCCGTCGTCGAGATCATCGTGAAGAAGAACGCCCGCGTTCGCTACACGACGATCCAGAACTGGTCGAACAACGTCTACAACCTGGTCACCAAGCGCGCCGTGGCGCACGAGGGCGCGACCATGGAGTGGATCGACGGCAACATCGGCTCCAAGGTGACGATGAAGTACCCCTCGATCTATCTGATGGGGGAGCACGCCAAGGGCGAGACCCTGTCCGTCGCGTTCGCCGGCCCCGGCCAGCACCAGGACGCCGGCGCGAAGATGATCCACATGGCGCCGCACACGACGTCGTCGATCGTCTCCAAGTCGATCGCCCGCGGCGGCGGCCGAGCCGGCTACCGCGGCGAGGTCCGCGTCGACGCGAACGCGCACCACGCGGCCAACACGGTCCGCTGCGACGCGCTGCTCGTCGACACGATCTCGCGCTCCGACACCTACCCGGCCATCGACATCCGCGTCGACGACGTGCAGCTCGGCCACGAGGCGACCGTGTCGCGCGTGAGCGAGGAGCAGCTGTTCTACCTGCAGTCCCGCGGCATGCCGGAGGACGAGGCGATGGCGATGATCGTGCGCGGCTTCATCGAGCCGATCGCGCGCGAGCTGCCGATGGAGTACGCCCTGGAGCTGAACAAGCTCATCGAGATGAGCATGGAAGGCAGCGTCGGTTGAGCAGCACCCTCACTCCCGAGCAGCACGGCGCGAAGCCGCACAGCGACGGGGGCTGGGACGCCGGCGAGCGGCGCGTCCCCGTCCAGACGCGCTCCGCGCGGCCGACGAGCCACGACCCGGCCGACTTCGAGGTCACGGGCCGCGAGGTCGACTGGAAGTTCACGCCGGTCGACCGCATCCGCGATCTCATCGACGGCGAGCTCGACGGCGCGCCGTACGCCGTGCAGTACCCGGAGTCCGCGGGCACCGACGTCGAGTGGATCGAGCGCGACGACGCCCGCATCGGCCGCGCCGGCACCCCCGAGGACAAGGCCTCCGCGAACGCCTGGTCGTCCTTCGAGAGGGCCCTCCTGATCAGCGTCGAGGGCGAGGCCGAGGTGCTCACCGTCACCCGGGCGCACCTCGACGCCGCCCCGCGTGCCGCCCACGTCGTGGTCGACGCCGCGCCGCAGTCGCGCGGGCTCGTCGTGCTCGACAGCCGCGGGCCGGCCCGCCTGGCCGAGAACGTCGAGATCGTCGTCGGCGCCGGCGCGCACCTGACCGTGGTCAGCGTGCAGGAGTGGGACGACGAGGCGGCCCATCTGGCCACGCACTTCGCCCGCGTCGAGCGCGACGGGGTGCTCAAGCACATCGTCGTGTCGCTCGGCGGCTCGATCGTGCGCGTCAACCCGCAGACCCACCTGGCCGGCGAGGGCGGCGACGTCGAGATGCTCGGCCTGTATTTCGCCGACGCGGCGCAGCACCTCGAGCAGCAGGTGTACGTCAACCACGACGCCCCGCACACGAAGAGCCGCGTGACCTACAAGGGCGCGCTGAACGGCCAGGGCGCGCACACGGTCTGGATCGGCGACGTGCTGATCGGCCGCACCGCGACCGGCACCGACAGCTACGAGCAGAACCGCAACCTCGTGCTCTCCGACGGCACCCGCGCCGACAGCATCCCGAACCTCGAGATCGAGACCGGCGACATCGCCGGCGCCGGTCACGCGAGCGCGACGGGCCGCTTCGACGACGAGCAGCTGTTCTACCTCCGCGCCCGGGGCATCCCGGAGGACGAGGCCCGTCGCCTCGTCGTGCTCGGCTTCCTCAGCGAGGTCGTGCAGCGGATCGGCGAGCCGGCCCTCGAGGAGCGCCTGCAGGCCGCGCTGGTCGCGGAGCTCGAGGCGGCGCGGTGAGCGCGCAGCGGGTCTGCGGCGCCGATGAGATCACGGTCGAGAGCGCGCGCAAGGTCGTGCTCGACGGCGTGTCCATCGCGGTCGTCAAGGACTCAGCCGGCGACATCCACGCCATCGGCGACACCTGCACCCACGGCGACATCTCGCTGTCGGAGGGCTTCGTGGAGGACGACACGCTCGAGTGCTGGGCGCACGGGTCGAAGTTCTCCCTGACCTCGGGCAAGCCCCTGACCCTGCCGGCCTACGAGCCGGTCCCCGTCTTCGCGGTCGAGATCCGCGACGGCGACGTCTACATCGACCCGGCCGTCACGGTCGCGGTCTGAGCTGAACACGAACCACCGCTGGAGCGAAGAGACATGAGCACACTGGAGATCCGCGACCTGCAGGTCTCGATCGAGACCGATCAGGGCACGAAGCCGATCCTCAAGGGCGTCGACCTGACCATCGGCCAGGGCGAGATCCACGCCGTCATGGGCCCGAACGGGTCCGGCAAGTCGACCCTGGCGTACACGATCGCCGGCCACCCCCGTTACAAGGTCGACGGCGGCTCGATCACCCTCGACGGCCAGGACGTCCTGGCGATGACGATCGACGAGCGCGCCCGAGCCGGCCTGTTCCTCGCGATGCAGTACCCGGTCGAGATCCCGGGCGTCACGGTCGCGAACTTCCTGCGCACCGCGAAGACCGCGATCGACGGCGAGGCGCCGGCCATCCGCGGCTGGGCGAAGACCGTCGGCCAGGCCATGGCCGAGCTGCGCATGGACTCGTCGTTCTCGGGCCGCAACGTCAACGAGGGCTTCTCGGGCGGCGAGAAGAAGCGCCACGAGATCCTGCAGCTCGAGCTGCTCAAGCCGAAGCTCGCGGTACTCGACGAGACCGACTCCGGCCTCGACGTGGACGCCCTGAAGATCGTGTCGGAGGGCGTGAACCGCGCCCACGCCGCGACCGACCTCGGCGTGCTGCTGATCACGCACTACACGCGCATCCTGCGCTACATCGAGCCCGACTTCGTGCACGTCTTCGTCGATGGCCGGGTCGCCGAGGAGGGCGGCCGCGAGCTGGCCGACCGTCTCGAGGACGAGGGCTACGACCGCTACCTCGCCGCTCCGGCGTAGGCTCCGGACCGGAGGTCGCACATGCCCACCGCACTCGCACCCGCGCTCTTCGACCAGGTGTCGGAGAGCCTCAAGGACGTCGTCGACCCCGAGCTCGGGGTCAACATCGTCGACCTCGGCCTCATCTACGACCTCGCCTGGGACGACGAGAACGACGCGCTCATCATCTCGATGACCCTGACCAGCGCCGGCTGCCCGCTCACCGACGTGATCGAGGAGCAGATCGCCGACGCGCTCGACGGCGTCGTGGAGCGCTTCCGCATCAACTGGGTGTGGATGCCGCCGTGGGGCATGGAGCGCATCACCGACGACGGGCGCGACATGATGCGCTCGCTCGGCTTCAGCATCTGAGCGGACGCCGCCAGCCTGCGAGCCCCTCCCGGGATCCCGGGAGGGGCTCCGTCGCGCTGGGGGCGAGTCCCGGTGAGCCCGGCCTCCCGGTGAGCCCGGCCTCCCGGTGGCCGCGCCGCTCCGCTAGGTTGAGCGCAGGGTCGCGTTCGAGAGGCTTCGACGGCGCAGCGGACGGGGTCGCGATCCGAGCACGACCCGAACCCGCGCGCGACCTCCCCGATCGCCGCGGCATCCCCGTCTCTCGGCGCCCGATCCGCGGCGCCGCGCCCCGGCGCACCCGACCCGATCGCCTCGACCACGACGCCCCCCGTCGACCCGTTTCGCCTGCTGCTCACCCGTCGGCCCCCGCCGGCAGAACAGGTGCCCCCGATGACCGTCCTCCAGCGCGTCGCCTACTGGGGGATCACGACCGTGATCCTCCTCTGCGCCCTCCGCTTCGCCCTCTACGTGCTCGACCCCGCGCGGCTCGCCGCGAATCTCGGGCCGGATCCGTCGCCGCTCGACGGCGTCCTCCTCGCCCTCCTCTGCTTCGTCCTCCTGCAGAACACCGTCATGGCCCTCCTCACGTGGGTCATGACGGGACTCCTGCAGCGCAGGCCGGTGCGCCGCCGCCGCGGCCTGCCTGAGCTGCCCGATCCGGCGGACACGCGGGTCGCGTTCATCACCACGTTCGTGCCCGGCAGCGAGCCGCTCGAGATGCTCGCGCAGACCCTCAAGGCGATGACGAGGGCCGACCACCCGCACGACACCTGGGTGCTCGACGAGGGCGGCGACGACCGGGTGCGGCGGCTCTGCCGCCTGCTCGGCGTGCGCTACTTCAGCCGGAAGGGCGTCGCGCGCTGGAACACCATCGGCGGCACTTACTCGGCGAAGACCAAGGGCGGCAATCACAACGCCTGGTACGAGGCGCACGGGCTCTCCTACGACTTCGTGGCGCAGATCGACACCGACTTCCTGCCCCGGCGCGACTTCCTCACCCGCACGCTGCGCGAGTTCTCCGACCAGAGGATCGCCTGGGTCGGCACCCCTCAGATCTACGGGAACACCGAGAGCTTCCTCGCGCGCGGAGCCGCAGAGCAGACCTACGGCTTCTACGGGCCCGTCATGCGCGGCCTCAGCACCATCGACTCGGCGCTGCTGATCGGCGCCAACCACGTCATCCGGGTCGCCGCGCTGCGCGAGGCGGGGCTGTACTTCGCGCATCTGACGGAGGATCTCGCGACCGGCATGACGCTGCACGCGCGCGGCTGGCGGTCGGTGTACGTCGCGGAGCCGCTCGCCGTGGGGGAGGGGCCGACCCAGTGGGGCGCGTTCTTCAAGCAGCAGTTCCGCTGGGCGAAGGGCAGCATCGACCTCCACCTGACCCGCTCGCCAGGGCTGGTCCGGCGCATGCGACCCGCGCAGATCGCCGTCTACGCCTGGCTGCTGTCGTTCTACTGGAACGGCGCGGCGTTCGGCCTCGGCATCGTGCTCCTGCTGCTGCACCAGCTGCTCGGCTGGCAGGCCATCCGCGGCGATGCGGTCGGCTTCCTCGGCGTCTACCTGCCGCTGCTGCTCGTCATCGAGGCGTCGGCGCTCTGGACGCAGCGGTTCAACGTCCGGCCCCGCACGGAATCCGGACTGCTGATCCGCGGACGGCTCCTCACGGTGGCGGCCATGCCCGTGTACCTCGCCGCCTTCCTGGCCGCACTGCGCGACCTCGGCAAGCACACGGAGTTCGAGGTGACGCAGAAGGGCTCCGGCGCGTCGGCCGCGCCCCGTCAGACGGGACGCCGGAAGGGCGGCGCGCTGCATCCGCACCTCGTCGTGACGATGGTCGCGGCGGGCGGCGCGCTCGCGGGTCTGGTGCTGGGCAACCTCGACCCGATCGGCCTGCTGTGGACCGCGGCCGCGTCGGTTCCTGCCGTGATCGTGCTGTTCCGCCCGAAGTGGCAGATCGTCCGCTTCGAGGTGAGGCGGATGCGACGGCGTCACCGGCGCGTGCTCGACCGGCTCGAGTCCGCACTGGCCGAGGTCTCGAGCTCGGTCCGTGCCGCCGCGCGCGCACCGGCCGCCGACCCTCTGTTCCTCGCCGCCGCGCGCGAATCGGTGCAGCAGGACCTGCTCGACATGCTGCCGCCGCCCCTCGCCGGGACGGCGTACCCGCTGCCGCGCCCGGTGCCGCCGCTCGGAACGCGCGCCATCGCCTGATCCGGGCGCCGGCCGACCCGTGGCGGCACGCGCCGCCGCGGGTCAGCGGTCGCCGACGACCTCGACGCCGAGCCACTCGGCGAGGTCCGCGATCTCGGCGCGCACCATGTCGTGCTCCTCGTCCTCGAACGGCAGCAGCTCGTGCACGGCCGTGACCGTCAGGCGGCGTCGCTCGCGATCCGCCTTCGCGTCGAGCATGCCGGCGAACCGGTCGCCGATGAGGATCGGGTGCGCGAAGTAGCCGTACACCCGCTGCGGCGCCGGCTTGAACTGCTCGAGCACGTACTTGAAGCCGAACAGCTCCTCGATCCGCGGCCGGTCGGCGAGCATGCCGTCGTACGGGTTGAGGAAGGCGACGCGGCCGTCGTCGTCCTGCTCGAGCGCGGCGACCGCATCCGGGTCCACCCGCCAGCGCCACCGCGAGCCCTCGACCTCGGCGGGCTCGCCCGCCTCGCCGACCCGCGACCACGGGCTGTTCCGCTTCGCGATGCCGACGGCGCGCAGACGGCGCTCCTGGAGCAGGCGGGCCGCGGTATCACGATCGTGCTCCGGCAGGTCAGCCGGGTACACGCGCTCCGCGAGGTCCCAGCGGCGGTGCCGGCCCTCGCGTCCGGCGACGGCGACGTCACCTCTCCTGGCGAGCAGGTCGAGCATGATCGGCACCTGGTTCGGGCCCGACCAGCTGTCCGACTCGCGCGCGACCGCCGCGGTGTCCGGGATCTCGGCGGCGAGCAGCGGACCGTCCGCGCGGAGCCGGGCGAGCACGTCGCGCCGGAAGCGGTCGTTCGCCGCGAGCCACTCGCGATTCGACTCCCGATGCGGCTGCCACTCGCGCATCGCCGGCAGCATCAGCGGCAGCAGGCTCGCGGCGTGGAACTGCCCGTCGTGCTCGAACAGCAGGCGGTCGCGCTCGACGACGTCGTTCAGCTGACCGGACTCGTAGCCCCAGCCGAGGCGCGACCACAGCACGGTGTGCTCGCATGGTGCGATCGTCGCGGTCGGATCGATCTTGATGCTGCCGAGCTGCTCGGCCACCTCGACGACGTCACCGGGACGCGCCGCGTCGAGCAGCTGCGCCCGCACCGCGATGCGGCGCGCCTCGTCGCGGGAGAGGCGGTGCACCACGGAGCGGGGAGTCCGGCCTCAGTCGCGCGGGGCCGACGCGCTCCGGCCGGACACGGCCCACAGCAGCGGCATGATGCCCGCGGCGACGGCGGCCTTCACGGCGCCGCCGACGAGGAACGGGTAGAGGCCGCCCTGGAGCGTCTGCTCGAGGTTCAGGTGCAGCGCGATCGAGAGCCACGGCAGGCCGAAGGCGAAGGTCACGAGGGTGCCGGCGGCGAAGGTCGCAGCCGCCTTGAGCACCTTGCGGTCCCACGAGCGCTCGGCGAGCCAGCCGACGAGCGCGGCGGAGGCGATGAAGCCGACGATGTAGCCGCCGGTCGGGCCGAGCACGACCGACAGGCCCGACGAGGCGTCGCTGAAGATGGGGAGGCCGATCATGCCGAGCACGGCGTACGCGATCATCGAGATCGCGCCGCGGGCTGCGCCGAGGGCCGAGCCCACGATGAGCACGGCGAGCGTCTGGCCGGTGATCGGCACGGGCCAGAGCGGGATCGACAGCTGCGCCAACCCGGCGGTGAGGGCGACTCCGGCCAGCACGAGGGCGGCATCGCGGGCGAGGCTCGCGGCACGGCTGTCGACGCGGGGGAACAGCCGGTCGGCGAGCACGAGACGGGGAGTGGCGGCGGCGGGGGTCGTCATGCCCGTAGACTATCGGGCTGGCCGACGTCGTCCCGCGACCGCCGTCTCGCGCGGTCATCCCACCCCCTCCCGTCAGGAGTCCGTCGTGCTCGCCGTCTCGAACCTCGAACTGCGAGTCGGCGCGCGCCTGCTCATGGAGGACGTCTCCTTCCGCGTCGACCGCGGCGACAAGGTGGGGCTCGTCGGTCGCAACGGCGCGGGCAAGACGACCCTGACGAAGGTGCTCGCCGGCGACCTCGCCGCGAACGCCGGCTCGGTCGACCGCAGCGGCGAGATCGGCTACCTGCCGCAGGACCCGCGCTCCGGCGACCCGGAGCAGACGGCGCGCACGCGCATCCTCGACGCCCGCGGGCTCGGCACGCTCGTGCTGCAGCTGACCGAGGCGACCGAGGCCATGGGGTCCGCCGACGCGGACGTCGCCGAGAAGGCGATGGCCCGCTACGGCCGGCTCCAGGATCGCTTCGAGGCGGCCGGCGGGTACTCGGCGGAGGCGGAGGCCGCGTCGATCGCGTCGAACCTCGCACTGCCGGACCGCATCCTCGACCAGCAGCTGAAGACGCTGTCGGGCGGTCAGCGCCGCCGCATCGAGCTCGCGCGCATCCTGTTCTCCGACGCCGACACGATGATCCTCGACGAGCCGACCAACCACCTCGACGCCGACTCGGTCGTCTGGCTGCGGGAGTTCCTCAAGGGCTACCCGGGCGGCGTGATCGTGATCAGCCACGACATCGAGCTCGTGGAGGAGGTCGTCAACAAGGTCTTCTACCTCGACGCCAACCGCCAGGTGATCGACATCTACAACATGGGCTGGAAGCACTACCTGCGCCAGCGCGAGGCCGACGAGGACCGCCGCAAGAAGGAGCGGGTCAACGTCGAGAAGAAGGCCACCCAGCTGCAGCTGCAGGCCGCGAAGTTCGGCGCGAAGGCGTCGAAGGCCGCCGCCGCGCACCAGATGGTCGCCCGCGCCGAGAAGATGCTCTCCGGCCTCGAGGAGGTGCGCCAGGTCGACCGCGTCGCCAAGCTGCGCTTCCCCGACCCGGCGCCGTGCGGCCGCACCCCGCTCACCGCGAACGGGCTGTCGAAGAGCTACGGCTCGCTGGAGATCTTCACCGCGGTCGACCTCGCGATCGACCGCGGCTCGAAGGTCGTCATCCTCGGCCTCAACGGCGCCGGCAAGACGACGCTGCTGCGCATCCTGGCGGGCGTCGACCGGCCGGACACCGGCGTGGTGGATGCCGGACACGGGCTCCGCGTCGGGTACTACGCGCAGGAGCACGAGACCATCGACGTGAAGCGCTCCGTGCTGGAGAACATGGTCAGCGCGTCGCCGCAGCTCACCGAGACGGAGGCGCGGCGCGTGCTCGGCTCGTTCCTGTTCACCGGCGACGACGGCTACAAGCTCGCGGGCGTGCTGTCCGGCGGCGAGAAGACCCGCCTGGCGCTGGCCATGATCGTCGTCTCCGGCGCGAACGTGCTGCTGCTCGACGAGCCCACGAACAACCTCGACCCGGCGAGCCGCGAGGAGATCCTCGGCGCGCTGGCCGGCTACGCGGGCGCCGTGGTGCTCGTGTCGCACGACGAGGGCGCTGTGGAGGCGCTGAACCCCGAGCGCGTGCTGATCCTGCCCGACGGCGTCGAGGATCACTGGAACAAGGACTACGCGGACCTCATCTCGCTCGCCTGAGCGGACCGGCCCCCGCTCCACCGAGTCGCGGGGAGCGGCGCGTCAGCGCCCGGCGGCGTCGAGCAGCTCGTCCTCGATCTCGGCGTCCGTCGGCCCGCGCCGGCGGCGCGGGGGAGCCGGGGGAGCGCCCTCCAGCTCCTCGCGGCGCACGCGGCGGTCGTGCCGCACCGCCCAGCCGAGGCCGACGAACGCGAGCACGCCGAATGCGATCCACTGCAGGGCGTAGGAGATGTGCGGGCCGAGGTCCGGGTCCGGCCGGACGGCGAGCTGCAGCGACTCCGCCGGCTGCGGGTCCTCGCTCGAGAGCAGCCCGTACGCACCGGTCCAGGTCGGCTCGCCGATGCGGTCCGCCATCTCGTCGAGCTGGATGCTCGGGATCTGCCCGGCCGGCGCGCTCCGGCCCGGCAGCACGGGCTCGCCCTCCCGGAGCCGCGCCACCACCGTGACTCGGCCGGACGGGGCCGCGGGGATGTGGTCGGGCACGTCGTCCTTCGAGCCGAGCCCGATCCAGCCGCGGTCGACGACGAGCACGCGGCCGTCGTCGGTGCGGAACGGCACGAGCACCTCGAACCCGGGGATGCCGCCGCTCGGGCGGTTGCGCACGAGCGTCTGCTCGTCGCGGAGGTACACGCCGGTCAGCTCGACGGGGCGCCACTCGTCGTCGAGCCGCCAGGAGTCGAGATCGGGCAGCAGCGACGCGGGCGCGACCGGCGCCTCGTCGTAGTTCGCGGCGACCCGGTCGACCTCGGCCTGGGCCTCCGCGTTGCGCGACCACTGCCACCACGACAGCAGCCCGCAGGCGATCGCGAACACGACGACGACGATCGCGTACCCGCCCCAGCGGCGCACGGCGGCGGGGAGCCTCACGAGACCTGCTCCACCGTCTCGCCGACCGGCGTCACCGCGACCGGGAACCCCCGGGTCGACAGGTAGTCGGCGAGGTGCTCGCGGTGGTCGTCGCAGGCGAGCCAGGTCTTCACGCGCTCGATGCCGTGGATGCGCGGGTTGCGCCAGTGCACCGCCCAGACGGCGTCGGCACGGCATCCGGCCGCGGAGCACTGCACGGGCGCGTCGCCGCCCGGGATGCCGATGCTCATCCCTCGTTGTCCTCGCGCTTCACGAAGACGATGCCGCCCGGCCGCTCCACCGTGCTGCCGGTGCCCGGGCCGCCCGCGTTGGCCACGACGACCGCGAAGTACGGCAGGAACACGCCGCCGATGGCGGGGATCACCCACCACCAGCCGCCGACCGTGCCGGCGAGCACGGCGATGAGGATGACGCAGATCACGCGGATGCCCATCATCACCAGGTACTTGACCTCGCGCGTGTGCAGCTCCCGGTCGGGCGACGGGGGGAGCTCGGTGGCGACGTACCTGGTGGGCTTGCGCATGGGCTGTCCCCTCAGGGTACGTCCGACCGCCCCGCACCGCCGCCGATAGGCTCGGACCGTGACCTCTCGCACCGTGCTCGTGACCGGCGGCAACCGCGGCATCGGCCGCGCGATCGCAGAGGAGTTCGTGGCCCAGGGCCATCGCGTGGCCGTGACGGCCCGCTCCGGCGAGGGACCTGAGGGGTCGCTGACCGTTCGCGCGGACGTCACCGACACGGCCGCGGTCGACGCCGCCTTCACCGAGGTGGAGGCGCAGCTCGGCCCGGTGGAGGTCGTGATCGCGAACGCCGGCATCACCCGCGACACGCTGCTGATGCGCATGACCGACGAGGACTTCGAGCAGGTCGTCGACACGAACCTCGGCGGCACGTTCCGCGTGATCAAGCGCGCGTCGAAGGGCATGCTCAAGGCCCGCTACGGCCGCATCGTGCTCATCTCGAGCGTCGTCGGCCTGTTCGGCGGCGCCGGCCAGGTGAACTACTCGGCGTCGAAGGCCGGCCTCGTCGGCATGGCCCGCTCGATCACCCGCGAGCTCGGCGCGCGCGGCATCACCGCCAACGTGGTCGCCCCCGGGTTCATCGTCAGCGACATGACCGCGGTGCTGCCGGAGGAGCAGCAGGCGCAGTACCGCAAGAGCATCCCGGCGGGCCGCTTCGCCGAGCCGTCGGAGGTCGCGAAGGTGGTGGCGTGGGTCGCCTCTGACGATGCCGCGTACATCTCAGGCGCGGTCATCCCCGTCGACGGCGGCCTGGGGATGGGCCACTAGCCCCGCCTCCCTGAGTCGCACCCGGCCCTCGGCCGCATCCATCCGGCTCCCTGAGCCTGCCGAAGGGTCAGCGCAGGTCGAGGAGGTCGAGCACGACCGAGAGGTCGCGCTCGTCGACGAGCAGTGCGGCCTCGTCGCGCACCGGCGCCTTCGCGTCGAAGCCGATCGACAGTCCGCAGATCGCCATCATCTCGAGGTCGTTCGCGCCGTCGCCGATCGCCACCGTCTGCGACAACGGCACGCCGAGGGCGGCCGCCCACTCGCGGAGCGCATCCGCCTTCGCGGGCGCGTCGACGATCGGGCCCGTCAGCGCGCCGGTGAGCCGGCCGTCGGCGACCTCGAGCCGGTTGGCGCGCCAGTGGTCGAGGCCGAGCCGATCGGCCACCGGATCGACCACCTCGTGGAACCCGCCCGAGACGACCGCGACCCGGCCGCCCGCGGCCTGCACGCCGGCCACCATCTCGGGCACGCCGCGCGTCACCTCGACCCGCTCGCCGATCGTCGCGAACACCGATTCCGGCAGCCCGGCGAGCGCGGCGACGCGCTCGCGCAGCGACTCGGCGAAGTCGAGCTCGCCGTTCATCGCGCGGAACGTGATCTCCCGCACGGCGTCCTCGGCGCCGGCCTCCGCGGCCAGCAGCTCGATCACCTCGTTCTCGATGAGCGTGGAGTCGACGTCGAGCACGACGAGGAAGCGAGGCACGTCATCAGGCTACCGGCGCGGGGGAGGGCGCTCGGACCGGGCCCTTCGACAGGCTCAGGGATCGGGGTGTGCGGCTCGGGGATCCGGGTGTGCGGCTCGGGGATCCGGGTGCGCGGCTCGGGGATCGGGGTGGGCGGCTCGGGGATCCGCGGTGCGGTCAGGCCTTGACGCGCTCGCCCTTGCCGACGACGGTGATGCCGCTCTCGGTCACGGTGTAGCCGCGTGCCCGGTCGGACTCGGCGTCCACCCCGACGCTCGCGCCGGCCTCGACGACGACCTCCTTGTCGAGGATGGCGCGGCGCACGACGGCGCCCTCGCCGATGTCGACGCGCTCGAACACGACCGAGTCGACGACCGACGCGCCGGGTCCGACGGTGACCCACGGGCCGAGCACGCTGCGCTCGAGCTGTCCGCCGCTCACCACGCAGCCGAGCGACACGATCGAGTCGATCGCGACGCCCGTGCGGTTCTGGCCGTCGCGCACGAACTTCGCCGGCGGCGAGTTGAGCTGCTGGCTGAAGATCGGCCACTGCGTGTTGTAGAGGTTGAAGACGGGGAGCGCCGAGATCAGGTCCTGGTGCGCCTCGAAGAAGGAGTCGATCGTGCCCACGTCGCGCCAGTAGAACTTGTCGCGATCCGTCGAGCCGGGCACCTCGTTCCGGTTGAGGTCGTAGACGTACGCCTCACCGCGGCTGACGAAGTCCGGCACGATGTCGCCGCCCATGTCGTGATCGGAATCCGGCTTCTCGCCGTCGCGGATCACCGCGTCCATGAGCACGTCGGCGTCGAACACGTAGTTGCCCATCGACGCGAGGATCTCGTCGGGGGAGTCGGCGAGGCCGGTCGCGTGCTTCGGCTTCTCGAGGAACTCCGCGATGCGCGTCGGGTCGTCGGCGTCCGTCTGGATGACGCCGAACTGGTCGGCGAGCACGATCGGCTGGCGGATGGCCGCCACGGTGACGCCGGCGCCGGCCTCGATGTGCGCCTCGATCATCTGGCTGAAGTCCATGCGGTAGACGTGATCGGCGCCGACCACCACCACGATGTCGGGCTTCTCGTCGCGCAGCAGGTTGAGGCTCTGCAGGATCGCGTCGGCGGAGCCGGAGAACCAGCGCTTGCCGAGCCGCTGCTGCGCCGGCACGGAGGCGACGTACGCGCCGAGCATCCCGGACAGGCGCCAGGTCTGCGACACGTGGCGGTCGAGCGAGTGCGACTTGTACTGGGTCAGCACGACGATCTGGCGCAGGCCGGAGTTCACGAGGTTCGACAGCGCGAAGTCGATGAGGCGGTAGCCGCCGGCGAACGGCACGGCGGGCTTGGCGCGATCGGCGGTCAATGGCATCAGCCGCTTGCCCTCTCCGCCGGCGAGGACGATTCCGAAGATCTTCTTCGATGCCATGGCACGAATGTACGCGAGCCCGAACCGCTGTACTAGCGTTCACGGCATGCGAGTGGATGTGCTGAGCCGCGAGTATCCGCCGGAGGTCTACGGTGGCGCGGGCGTCCACGTGGCGGAGCTCGTCGCGGCGCTCCGCGGCAGTGCGGACGTGGTCGTGCGGGCCTTCGGGATGCCGCGCGACGAGCCCGACGTGCACGCCTACCTGGTGCCGGCGAGCCTGACGACGGCGAACCCCACCCTGGCGACGCTCGGCGTCGACCTCGAGATCGCGCAGGACGTGGCGGGTGCCGACCTCGTGCACTCGCACACCTGGTACGCGAACATGGCCGGCCACGTCGCCGGGCTGCTGCACGGCATCCCGCACGTCGTCACCGCGCACAGCCTCGAGCCGCTGCGCCCGTGGAAGGCCGAGCAGCTCGGCGGCGGCTACCGCGTGTCGAGCTGGATCGAGAAGACCGCGTTCGAGGGCGCCGACGCCGTGATCGCGGTGTCGAACGGCATGGCCCTGGACATCGTGCGCAGCTACCCGGACCTCGACGAGACCCGCGTGCACGTCATCCACAACGGCATCGACCTCGAGCGCTGGCAGCGCATCGACGAGCCGGAGACCGTGCGCGCCCTCGGCATCGACCCCGACCGCCCGAGCGTCGTCTTCGTCGGCCGCATCACCCGCCAGAAGGGGCTGCCGTACCTGCTCGCCGCCGCCCGGTCGCTGCCGCCCGAGGTGCAGCTGGTGCTCTGCGCCGGGGCGCCCGACACCCCGGAGATCCTCGCCGAGGTGCAGCAGGGCGTCGCCGCGCTCCAGGCCGAGCGCACCGGCGTCGTCTGGATCGACCGCATCCTCAGCCAGCACGAGCTCTCGGCCGTGCTGTCGAAGGCCACGACGTTCGTCTGCCCGTCGGTGTACGAGCCGCTCGGCATCGTGAACCTCGAGGCCATGGCCTGCGGCGCCGCGGTCGTCGGCACCGCGACCGGCGGCATCCCCGAGGTCGTCGACGACGGCGTGACCGGCCGACTCGTGCCCATCGAGCAGGTGGACGACGGCACCGGCACGCCGATCGACCCCGAGCGCTTCGTCGCGGACCTCGCACGCACCCTCACCGAGGTGGTCGCCGACCCGGATGCCGCTCGGCGCATGGGCGAGGCCGGCCGCGCCCGCGCGGAGGCGGAGTTCGCGTGGGCGAGCATCGCCGAGAAGACGCTCGAGATCTACGGCCGCGTGCTCCGCTGATCGACAGGGTCGGCGCACTAGGCTTGACGATCATGTCGAGCGTCCTGCAGTTGACCGACGTCTCCGTCGTCCGCGACGGAAACCGCATCCTCGACTCGGTGGACTGGACGGTGAATCCGGACGAGCGCTGGGTCGTCCTCGGCCCCAACGGCGCGGGCAAGACGACGCTCCTCCAGGTGGTCTCCGCGAGCATCCACCCGACGCACGGCACCGCGCAGCTGCTCGACAGCGACCTCGGCCGCGTCGACGTCTTCGAGCTGCGTCCGCGCATCGGCTTCGCGTCGAGCGCGCTGAGCCGGCGCATCCCGGCCGACGAGACCGTGCTCGACTCGGTGCTCACCGCTGCGTACTCGGTGACCGGCCGCTGGAACGAGGTCTACGAGGAGGTCGACATCCGCCGGGCGCGCCGCGTGCTCGCCGAGTGGAAGCTCGACCACCTGGCCGAGCGCCGCTTCGGCACCCTCAGCGACGGCGAGCAGAAGCGCGCGCAGATCGCCCGGTCGGTCATGACCGACCCCGAGATGCTGCTGCTCGACGAGCCGGCCGCGAGCCTCGACCTCGGCGCCCGCGAGGAGCTCGTGCAGCTGCTCGGCAACTACGCCGCCTCACCGGACGCCCCGGCGATGGTGATGGTCACGCACCACGTCGAGGAGATCCCGCCGGGCTTCACGCACGCCCTCCTGCTCGCCCACGCCCGCGTGCAGGCGTCGGGTCCGATCGGCGACGTCGTCACCGCCGACCGCCTCAGCGACGCCTTCGGCCTCGACCTCACCGTCGAGCGCTCGGAGGAGGGCCGGTTCACGGCCCGAGCGGCCTGACCGGCCGAGCCGCCCGCTCGGATGGCTGAGCCTGTCGAAGCCTGGTAGCATCGACCCTTGGCCCATGCGGCCGGACGACTTTCCCCGAATCACCCATCGAATCGACCGAGGTACGCCATGAAGTCCAGCATCCACCCCGAGTACGCGCAGATCGTGTTCCGCGACCTCGCGAGCGGCGAGACCTTCCTGACGCGCTCGACCGCGACCAGCGACAAGACCATCGAGCTGGACGGCGAGACCTACCCGGTGATCGACGTCGAGATCTCCTCGGCCTCGCACCCCTTCTACACCGGCAAGCAGCGCATCATGGACAGCGCCGGCCGCGTGGAGAAGTTCAACCAGCGCTTCAAGAGCTTCGGCACCAAGAAGTAGATCTGCTTCTGCCGCGACGGGCGATCGGACCTCGGTCCGGTCGCCCGTCTCTCGTCTAGCGGCGGCGACGGTGGAGCAGCAGCGGGATGAGCACGTCGCGGCTCAGCGGGGCGATGTCGAGCCCCTCGAGGCGCTCGGGGTCGACCCAGGCCAGCTCCTCGATCTCGGCCTGCGGTGCCGGGGACGACGGCAGCGGGGCGTCGAAGACCCAGGCGTCGACGGAGTACCCCGGCTCGTTGGCCGCGGGCGCGGAGAAGCGTCCGATCGGCACGAGGTCGGAGGCCGGCACCGCGACGCCGAGCTCCTCGTGGAGCTCGCGACTCAGCGCCCAGTCGGCCGGCTCGTCGCCCTCGAGCTTGCCGCCGGGCTGCATGAACGCGGTGGTGCCGCGTTTGCGCACGAACAGCAGGCGGCCCTCCGCGTCCTCGATGACGGCCGCGGCGATGCGGATCGGCGCCGGATGCGCTCCGGTGCTCACGCGGCCGCCTCCACCGCCGTCGGGAGCCGCAGCGGCCACTCGAACGACGTCGTGAACTCCGGCTCGGTGCGGCGCTTCCACTCCTGGAAGCCCGCGGCCTGCCCGGCGTACCAGCGCGACTGTCGCTCGTGCAGCTCGTGCGCGGTGAGCGCGGCGATCCGGTCCGGGAACCGCGACGCGAGCGCCTGCGCCACCCGGCCGGCCGCGATCGCGTCGGAGCTCGCATCGTGCGCGTCGACGAGCTCGACGCCGTACAGCTCGGCCGTCGCCGTGAGCGTGCGCTTGCCGCGGCGGTAGCGGTCCATCGCCTTGTCGATGACGAGCGGGTCGACGATCGGCGCGGGGGCGAGGAGCGGGAACAGCCCGTGACGCTCGGCCTCCGCCTGCAGCAGCGAGAGATCGTACGGCGCGTTGTAGATCGTCAGCGGCAGACCGCGGCGCAGCAGCGCCCGCAGCGCATCGACGATCTCGGCCACCACGACATCCGCGGGGCGGCCCTCAGCCCGGGCGCGCTCGGTCGTGATGCCGTGCACCGCGGCCGCGCCCTCCGGGATCTCGACGCCGGGATCGGCGAGCCAGTCGCGCCGGTCGACGACCCGGCCGCGCGCGTCGAGCACGCCGACGTGCGCGCTGACGATCCGGGCGGTGTCGGTGTCGACGCCCGTGGTCTCGAGGTCGAAGACCGCGAGACGCTCGTGCCAGCTGCGCATGCTCCGAAGGTAGGCAGAGCGGACGACAGCGCCGCCGAGGCGCGCGGGGCTTCGACGGGCTCAGCCATCCGAAGCGGGGCTCAGCCATCCGGGCACGGCTCAGCCGTCCGGCGCGAGGCGGGTCAGTAGCGCTGGGGCTGGTAGCGCACCTCGCCGAGGTGCAGCCAGTAGAACGACTGCGTCGCGAGGGTGAGCTCGAGACGCCCGTCGTCGCCGACCGTCGGGAACTCGCCGCCGCCGAACAGGTCGTAGAGCGGGGCGCCGGCGTCATCCGGCAGCGCGATCCGCACCGAGATCGGGTTGTGGGCGAACGAGAACACGCAGAGGATGCGCTCCGGCGCGTCGCCGAAGGGCGTGCCGGACCCCCGGTAGTCGCGCACGAACGCGAGCACCGACTCGTGGTCCGTCTCGAGCACCTGGATCGAGCCGAGCCCGAACGTTGGATGCGCTTTCCGCACGTGGATCACGTTGCGCACCCAGTGCAGCAGCGAGCGCGACTGCGCGAGCTGCGACTCGACGTTGACGAGCGTGTAGTTGTAGACGAGCGACTGCACGACGGGGAGGTAGAGCTTGCCGGGGTCGGACGACGAGAAGCCGGCGTTGCGGTCCGGCGTCCACTGCATCGGCGTGCGCGAGGCGTCGCGGTCGGGCAGCCAGATGTTGTCGCCCATGCCGATCTCGTCGCCGTAGTAGAGGAAGGGGCTGCCCGGCAGCGAGAACAGCAGCGCGTGGGCGAGCTCCAGCTCCGCGCGCGAGTTGTCGAGCAGCGGAGCGAGGCGGCGGCGGATGCCGATGTTCGACCGCATCCGCGGGTCGTAGGCGTACCAGCCGTACATCGCCTGCCGGTACTCCTCGCTCACCATCTCGAGCGTGAGCTCGTCGTGGTTGCGCAGGAACACGCCCCAGGCGGCACCCTCGGGCACGTCCTTCGTCTCCGAGAGCACGCGGGTCAGCTCGCGGGCGGACTGCGAGCGCAGCGAGTAGAAGATTCGCGGCATCACCGGGAAGTCGAAGGCCATGTGGCACTCCGGCTCCTCGTCGGTGCCGAAGTAGGCCGCGACCTCGGCCGGCCACTGGTTGGCCTCGGCGATGAGCATCCGGCCCGGGTACTCGACGTCGACCATCGCGCGGAGGCGGCGGATGAACTCGTGCGTCTCGGGCTCCGACTCGCCGTTGCCGCCCTCGGACTCGTACAGGTACGGGATCGCGTCGAGGCGCAGGCCGTCGACGCCGAGGTCGAGCCAGTGCCGCACGACGTCGAACATCGCGTCGTGCACGGCCGGGTTCTCGAAGTTGAGGTCGGGCTGGTGGGAGAAGAACCGGTGCCAGAAGAACTGTCGGCGCACCGGGTCGAACGTCCAGTTCGACTCCTCGGTGTCGACGAAGATGATGCGCACGTCGCGGTACTTCTCGTCGGTGTCGCTCCACACGTAGAAGTCGCCGTACGGTCCCTCCGGATCCTCGCGCGACTGCTGGAACCAGTCGTGCTGGTCAGAGGTGTGATTCATCACGAGGTCGATCACGACGCGCATGTTGCGCTCGTGCGCCTTCGTCACGAGCTCGCGGAACTCGTCGAGCGTGCCGAACTCCGGCAGGATCCCGGTGTAGTCGGCGACGTCGTAGCCGCCGTCCTTGAGCGGCGACGTGTAGATCGGCGGGATCCACAGCGCGTCGACGCCGAGCCACTGCAGGTAGTCGAGCTTGCCGATGAGGCCGCCGAGGTCGCCGGTGCCGTCGCCGTTGGAGTCGACGAACGAGCGGACCATCACCTCGTAGAACACCGAGCGGCGGTACCACTGCGGATTGAGGGAGAGCCCGGGGAGGGTGATCGGCGCGGTGAACGTCACCCTCCGCAGTCTAGGAGCGCCCTTCGACAGGCTCAGGGATCCGGGGGGGGCGGGTCACCCGACTTCCCCGGCTACCCTGGAGCGATGCCGGTCCCGTCGCCCTACGCCGCCCGACTCGGCGCCATCCCGACCCGCACCGGCGAGGTCGCGGTGCTCGGCTCCCGCACCGCCTACTGGGACTACGGCCCCGCGGATGCCGACGTCGCCGTCGTGCTCGTGCACGGCTACCGCGGCGACCACCACGGGCTCGAGCCGGTCGTCGCGCAGCTGCCCGGCCTCCGCATCCTCGCGCCCGACCTGCCGGGGTTCGGCGCCTCGTCGGCGATGACCGAGGAGGCGCACTCGATCGCGGGCTACGGCCGCTGGCTCGACGGCTTCCTCGACGCGATCGGGCTGCGCGGCGCCGTGCCGCTGCTGGGCCACTCGTTCGGCTCGATCGTCGTCGCCCACGCCGTCGCCGGCGGCCTCCCCGCGCCGCGCCTCGTGCTCGTGAACCCGATCTCGACGGATCCGATGTCCGGCGTCAACGGCGCGCTCGCGCGGCTGACGCGGCTCTACTACCGGGTCGGCCGCGCGCTGCCGTCGGCGGCCGGCGCCGCCTGGCTCGGCAACCCGGCGATCGTGCGGTTCATGAGCCTGACGCTGGCGAAGACGCCGAACCCCGTGCTGCGGCGCTGGATCCACGAGGAGCACGGCCGCTACTTCAGCGCGTTCACCGACCGCGACACGCTCGCGGAGGGGTTCGACGCGTCGCTCTCGACGGACGTCTCGCAGGCGGCCGCACGGATCGCGGTGCCGACGCTGCTCCTCGCCGGCTCCGACGACCTCATCGCGCCGCTCGCCGGCCAGCACGCGCTGCTCGAGGCGCTGCCGGACGCCCGCCTCGTCGTGCTCGAGGGCGTCGGTCACCTCATCCACTACGAGAAGCCCGCCGAGGCGGCCGAGGAGATCGCCGCGTTCCTGGCCGAGTCCGGCCCGGCCGCCGACCCCGCGCGCGCCGGGAGCGCGGGGGAGGGCGCGTGAGGATCCTCGCGGACTGCCGCTACACCCGCCTCGGGCACCACGACGGCATCAGCCGCTACGGCGCACGCGTCACGGAGGCTCTCGCGCGCGCGGCCCGGGCCGACGGCCACGAGGTGGCGATGCTCATCAGCGACGAGCGGCAGCTCGCCATGCTGCCCGACCTGCCGTGGCGGAAGGTCAGCGGGCCGACGAGTCCGCTCGAGCCGCTCGTCGGCCTCCGCATCGACCGCCTGAAGCCCGACGTCGTCTGGTCGCCGATGCAGACCATCGGATCGCTCGGCCGGCGCTACGGACTCGTGCTGACGCTGCACGACCTCATCTACTACGAGCACCGCACGCCGCCGCGAAACCTGCCCGGCTTCGTGCGGGTGCTCTGGCGGCTCTACCACCTCGCCTACGGTCCGCAGCGGCTGCTGCTGAACCGGGCCGACGAGATCGTCACCGTCTCCGCCACGACCCGCGACCTCATGGCGCGGCACCGGCTGACCCGGCGGCGGGTGAGCATCGTCACGAACGCCGCGGAGCCGGTAGAGGATGCGGCGCCGCGCACGCTGCCCGACAACCGCGACATCCTCTACATGGGCGAGATCCGGCCGTACAAGGGCGCGGACACGCTCGCGCGGGCCATGCACTCGCTGCCCGGCTGGCGGCTGCACCTGCTGAGCCGGATGCCCGCGGAGGAGCGCCCGCGGCTCGAGGCGCTCGCGCCCGCGGGATCGCTGGTCATCCACGACGGCACGAGCGACGAGGACTACGCGGCGCTGCTCGGCAGCGCCTTCGCCATGGTGCACGCGTCCCGCGCGGAGGGCTTCGGCATCCCGCTCGTGGAGGCGATGTCGCACGGGCTGCCGGTCGTCGCCAGCGACATCCCGATCTTCCGCGAGGTGGGCGGCGACGCCGCGCTGTACTTCCCGGTCGGCGACCCGGAGGGCGTCGCGGGCGAGCTGCGCCGGCTGGAGGACCCCGCGCTGTGGGCGGAGAAGTCCGCGGCCGCGCTCGAGGAGGCCGCGAAGTACGACTGGGACGACGCCGGGGCCGCCCTGCTCGAGGTGCTCGAGCGCGTCCACGCGGCGCACCCGCGGCGGTAGACGACCGCATCGTGCCGGATGAGGAGCGCCGTCTGGGGCCGTCTCGAAGCCTCAGGTCGGCATGCGGGAGGCTTCGAGACGGCGCTGGCGCGACTCCTCAGCCGGCGGGTTGCGCTAGCGCGTCGCGGCGTCGCGCTGCTCGAGGGCGTTCTGCTCGTCGATGTCGCCGCAGTCCTCGCCGAACGACTCCGCCTCGATCGGGTCGTCGAACGCGAGCAGCCGCAGGTCGCCGTCGACGACCCGGAACGAGTGCACCGAGCCGTTCGTGATCATGCCGAAGCGGGCATCCGGATCGACCGCGTTGAGCACCGAGCGGATGGCGCCGCCGTGGCTCACGACCACGAGCGACTCGCCCGGGTGGTCGCCGGCGAGACGGAGCAGGGCCGGCACGACGCGGAGCGCCACGGCCTCGCGGGTCTCGCGCCCCGGCACCGGCGTGCCCTCCGGATAGCGGGCCTCGATCTCCTGCCAGGTGAGGCCCTCGGCGCGGCCGTAGTCGCGCTCCATGAGCTCGCGCACCGCGACCGGCTCGCCGAGCCCGGTCTCCGCGGCGATGAGCCGCGCGGTGTCGAGGGCGCGCGACAGCGGGCTGGCGTAGATGCCGTCCCAGGACCGGCGGCGCAGCAGGCGCCCGGTCGCGGTCGCCTGGGCCCGGCCGGTCGCGTTGAGCGGGATGTCGGTCGTGCCCTGGATGCGGCGCGCGCGGTTCCAGTCGGTCTCGCCGTGGCGGACGAGGAAGAGCTCGGTCATCGCGCGAGCCGCTCCGCGAGACCGGAGAGCACCTCGGTGGTGCCGGCCTCGATCTTCAGCGCGGCGCGGCGGTCGCTCTTCGTCGAGCCGCGGTTCACGATCACGATGGGCAGCTTGCGCCGTGCGGCCTGCTCGACGAGGCGGATGCCGGAGTTGACGGCGAGCGAGGAGCCGGCGACGAGCAGCGCATCCGCACGGCCGAGCAGCGCGCTGGCCTCGGCGAACGTCTCGGTCGGCACGAACTCGCCGAAGAACACGACCTCGGGCTTCAGGGTGCCGCCGCAGACCGTGCAGGCCGGCACGACCATGTGCTCGACCGCCTCGATCGTGACGTCGCCGTCGGGGTTGAGCTCGATCGACTCCGGCTCGGCCAGCCAGGGGTTCTCGACCGTCATGCGGTCGGCGATGTCGTCGCGGGCGAAGATCTGCCCGCAGTCGAGGCAGCGGATGCGCGACACGGTGCCGTGCAGCTCCACCACCCGGCGGGATCCGGCTTGGAGGTGGAGGCCGTCGACGTTCTGGGTGACGATCCCGTTGACGGCGCCCGACTCCTCGAGCCGGGCGAGCGCCCGGTGCCCGTCGTTCGGCGCGGCGGCCGTGAACCGCCGCCAGCCGAGATGGCTGCCGGCCCAGTAGCGCTGGCGCGAGCGCTCGTCGGCGAGGAACTGCTGGAACGTCATCGGGCGGCGCACCGGCGCGCCCTCGCCGCGGTAGTCGGGGATGCCGGAGTCGGTGGAGACGCCCGCGCCGGTGAGCACGCCGATCGTGCGGCCGCGCAGCAGCTCGGTCGCGCGCTCGACCGCCTCGTCGAGCCCCGCCTCGACCACCACCGGCCCCGCCGTCTGCGACATCCGACCTCCTGTCTCCTGCCAGGGTAAACGCACCGGTTTTCGGATATGTTTCCGCGGTGCACACGGTGGAGATCGACGACCCCGCCGACGAGCGGCTCTCCGACTACATCGGATTGACGGATGTCGCCCTCCGGCGCGTCTCGGAGCCCGCCGCCGGGCTCTACATCGCCGAGTCGTCGAAGGTGCTGCAGCGCGCGCTGGAGGCCGGCCACCGGCCGCGCTCCGTGCTGCTGCAGCGCCGGTGGCTGGCCGATCTCGAGCCCATGCTCGCCGACCACGACGTGCCGGTCTACGTGGGGGAGTCGGACGTGCTCGAGGCCGTCACCGGCTTCGTGGTGCACCGCGGCGCCCTCGCCGCCATGCAGCGGCCGGAGCTCGCCGACCCGGTCGAGCTGCTCCGCGACGCCCGGCGCGTGGTCGTCATCGAGGACGTCGTCGACCACACGAACGTCGGCGCGATCTTCCGCTCCGTGGCCGGGCTCGGCGCGGACGCGGTGCTCATCACGCCGCGCTGCGCCGATCCGCTCTACCGCCGCAGCCTCCGCGTGAGCATGGGCACGGTGCTCCAGGTGCCGTGGACGCGGCTCGCGGCGTGGCCCGACGGCGCGGCCCAGCTGCACGAGGCCGGGTTCGAGATCGCCGCCCTCGCTCTCGCGGACGACGCCGTCACCCTCGACGAGTACGCCGCGGATCCGCCGGAGCGCGTCGCGATCCTGCTCGGCACGGAGGGCGACGGGCTCAGCAGCGCGGCGCTGCAGGGCGCCGACCGCGTCGTGACCATGCCGATGGCGCACGGGGTCGACTCGCTCAACGTCGCCGCGGCCGCCGCCGTGGCGCTCTGGGCGCTGCGGGTCTGAGCCGGGATCCGCAGCGCGCCGCCCGCCTCGGCGGCCTCCCGGCGGGTGCCGACTACCCTTTCCGGGTGACCTCGACCGATGCCGCCCGGCGCGCCCGCGCCCGGATGTACCGGCGTCGGCGCGTCACCGTCCTCGGCGGCGGCGGGGTCGTCCTCGTCACGCTGCTGTACCTGGCGATGACGCTCCTGGCGCCCGTGCCCGGGGCCTCCGCCGTGATCGCGAAGACCGCGGCGCTGACGCCCGCGGCCGCGCAGCCGGTGTTCCCCTCGTACGGCGCCAGCGCGATCGGCGCGGTCGGCTGGGACGGCGTGCTCGGCTCGGCCGGCAGCACCTCGCCGCAGCCGATGGCGAGCATCACGAAGATCGTGATGGCGTTCACCGTGCTCGAGAAGAAGCCGCTCGCGGCCGGCGAGCAGGGGCCGACCATCACGCTGACCAGCACCGACGTCGGCTACATCGACCGGTACCGCTCGCAGCTCGGCAAGGTCGTCGACATGAAGGCCGGCTGGAAGCTCAGCGAGCGCGAGATGCTCGAGGTCGCGCTGGTCGAGTCGGCGAACAACTACGCGACCTCGCTCGCGGTCTGGGCGTTCGGCTCCGAGAAGGCGTTCGTCACGGCGGCGCAGGCGTGGACGGCGGCGCACGGTCTCGCGGGCACCCACATCGACGACACCTGCGGCATGTCGTCCGCGTCGACGAGCACCGCCACCGACCTCGTGGCGCTCGGCAAGATGGCGCTGAAGGACCCGGTGATCTCCGACATCGTGAAGACGGAGAAGGCGACCATCCCGGGCGTCGGCGAGATCGACAACACCAACAAGCTGCTCGGCAAGGGCGGCGTCGACGGCATCAAGACCGGCACGCTCTACACGTACGGGGCGAACCTGCTGTTCTCGGCGGACTGGAGGATCGGCGGCCGCACGGTCACCGTGGTCGGCGCGGTGCTCGGCGGCGCGGACGGCAAGTCGGTCAACACCGACGTGAAGGCGCTGCTGAAGAGCACGAAGTCGGGCTTCCACGCGGTGACCCTGACCGAGAAGGGCGCCGGCTTCGCCACCTGGAAGACCACCTGGGGCCAGCAGGCGCAGGCGGTCGCCACGAAGTCGGCCACGGTCGTCGTCTGGAGCAGCACGCCGATCAGCGCGAAGGTCGAGACGCAGCGCATCGGCGTCGCGGCGCTCGGAACGCAGGTCGGCACGGTCACCTACACGGTCGGCAGCGGCACCAGCGTCGTCGTGCCGCTCGGGCTGTCGAAGTCGATCGCCGATCCGGGTCCGTGGTGGCGCCTGACGAACCCGGGCGGGTTCGGCGGCTGACGCGCTCGGCCCGGGCTCAGTCCGCGGACTCGGCCGAGAGGTCGATGACCTCGGGCACGGGCCGCTTCGGCGAGACCCCGTCGCCGGACGACTGGTTGCGGAGCCGGCGGATCACCCACGGCAGCAGGTAGTCGCGCGCCCAGCCCAGGTCCTCGGCGCGGGCCTCGCGCCAGGGGCGGGCCGGCATCGGCTCCGGCGCGGACGGCGCGAGCTCGTTCTTGACCCCGAGCGCGGCGAGCACCGCGCGGGCGACGGTGTGGTGGCCGACGGGGGAGAGGTGGAGGCGGTCGGGCGCCCACATCCGCGGATCCACGAGCTCGCGCAGCGCCCACATGTCGACGAGCCGCGCGCCGTGCGCCGCGGCGATCGCGTGCAGGTTCTCGTTGAGGATCGCGACCTTGCCGCGCAGCATCCCCATGACGGCGTTCGCGCCGACATCCGGTCCGGTGAAGAGCACGAGGTCCGCACCGCCGGAGCGGAGCCGCTTCACGCCGACCTCGAGCCGGGCGGCGATCTGGTCGGGGTCGGTCCCGGGCCGCAGCACGTCGTTGCCGCCGGCCGAGAGCGTGACGAGGTCCGGTCCGAGCTCGAGCGCGGCCTCCACCTGCTCGGTGAGCACCTGCCGAAGCAGGCGTCCGCGGATCGCCAGGTTGGCATAGGAGAACGGATGCTCGCCCGCACCCGCGGCGAGCACCTCGGCGACCCGGTCGGCCCAGCCGCGGTGGCCGCCCGGCGCCCGCGGCTCCGGGTCGCCGATGCCCTCGGTGAACGAGTCGCCCAGCGCCACGAGGCGGGACCACGGATGCGCGCTCATGCGTCCAGCCTGGCACGGCGAGCCCGAGCTCGCGGACGCCCGCGATCCGGGCCGACGTCGGCGGCGGATGGGAGGATGGCACGGTGAGCGGGCGGTGAGCAAGCAGGACGGCAGCGGCCGGCTGGTCTCGGCCGAGCCGCTCGACGACCTGTCGGCGCACATCCTGCACGTCGACATGGACGCGTTCTACGCGTCGGTCGAGCTGCTCGAGCGCCCCGAGCTGATCGGGAAGCCGGTGATCGTCGGGCACGACTCGAAGCGCTCGGTCGTCACGGCGGCGACCTACGAGGCCCGCAAGTACGGCGTGAACTCGGCGATGCCGATGGCCGTCGCGCTCCGGCTGTGCCCGACCGCGATCGTGCTCGAGCCCCACTTCGAGGCGTACAGCCGGGCCTCGCGCCACGTCATGCGCATCCTCGGCGACGTCACCCCGCTGGTCGAGCCGCTGAGCATCGACGAGGCCTTCCTCGACGTGCGCGGCGCGCTGCGCCTCATGGGCACGCCGTGGCGCATCGGCACGGCCATCCGCGAGCGGGTCTTCCGCGAGACCGGCCTGCACTGCTCCGTCGGCGCGGCGGCGACGAAGTACGTCGCGAAGCTCGCCTCCGGGCGCTCGAAGCCCGACGGGCTGCTCGTCATCCCCGAGGCCGAGACGATCGCGTTCCTGCATCCGCAGCCCGTGTCCGCGCTCTGGGGCGTCGGCGCGGGCTCGGAGGAGAAGCTCACTCGCCTCGGCCTGCGCACGGTGCAGGACATCGCGGAGGTGCCGCTCGACGCCCTCACGCGCGCGCTCGGCCCGGCGGCGGCGCAGCGCCTGCACGATCTCGCCTGGGGGCGGGACCCGCGCGTCGTCAGCACCGAGCGCGAGGAGAAGTCCGTCGGACACGAGACGACGTTCGAGCACGACGTCGTCGACGCGCGCGAGATCCACCGCGAGCTGCTGCGGCTCTCCGACGGGGTCGGCGCCCGGCTGCGCACGGCCGGCGTCACGGCCCGCACCGTCGTGCTGAAGCTCCGGTTCTCCGACTTCACGACGATCACGCGCTCGCGCACGCTCGCGGATCCCACGGACCTCGGGCGCCGGCTCTACGAGGAGGCCCGCTCGCTCTACGACGCCGCCGCCGAGGGCGGACGGCCGGTGCGGCTCATCGGCGTGCGCGGCGAGGGGCTCGCCTCCGGCGGCGGCGCCACCGCGCTCGGCCTCTGGGACGACGACGAGCAGTGGCGCGACGCCGAGAGCGTCGTCGATCAGGTCGCCGAGCGGTTCGGGCGCGATGCCGTCCGGCCGGCGACCCTGCTCGGCGGCTCGAGCCGGCGCCGCATGCGGATCGAGGAGTAGCTCAGCCCCGCGGCACCGTCGCGTAGGCGCGGACCGGGAACGTGCCGAAGCTCTCGACCGCCGGCGGCGCGGCCGTGAAGCGCGCGCCGCTGGCCGGCACCCCGCCGAGCCCGGTGAGGTGCTCCACGACGTGGATGCCGGCCGCGAGCAGCTGCGTGTGCGCGGGCCGCTCGCCGCCCGACTCGACGTCGTCGATGTTCAGCGAGTCGATGCCGACGAGCGCCACGCCGGCTTCGACGAGGAGCCGCGCGCCGTCGCCGGTGAGGAACGGCGCCCCGGTGCCGTAGGCGGGCGTGCCGAAGTGCGCGTCCCACCCGGTGTGCAGCAGCACGGCGGCGCCCGCGAGATCGCGGTCGGCGAAGTTCGCGGCGGCGAAGGTCGCGGCGGCGATCCCGCGCCGCTCGGGGGTCCAGGCGTCCGTCAGGTGGAGCACCTCGGCCGGCAGGTCGACGAGCGTCGCGAGGTCGAGGCCCGCGAGGTCGGCGCCGTCCGGGTAGCGGTGGAACGGCGAGTCGAGGTAGGTGCCGGTGTTGCCGATCATGGTGATGACGTCCATCGCGAACTCGGTGCCGGGCGCGTAGCGCGAGCGCGATTCCTCGCGGGTCAGGTGCGGGGTGATGACCGGCGCGGGGAGCCCGGGATAGGTGATCAGGCCCGCGCGGATGCGGTGGCTCAGGTCGACGATGCGGCGCGAGGGCTCGGTGCTCATGAGGCCATCCTGGTGGCCCGCGGAGGGCGGTGCGTGCGACTTCCTGCCGGAGGCCGTCGATGTCCGGCGGCGTCCGCCGGCGCCCGACACGCGCGGGATGCCGCGGCCGCGCGCGGCGCTGTCGGCGACACGCCCGACGGTGTCGCCGGAGTCGTCTAGCCTCGTCCGGTGACCGATCCGACGAGCCCCGGTGCCGCGTTCCGCGCCACCGCCGCCGCGGATCATCTCTCGCCCGCCTTCCCCGAGCGTGCGGCGCGCGGCACGGTGCAGAGCCTCCGCGCCTGGCAGCAGGAGGCGCTCGAGCGGTACTTCGACGCGGCGCCCCGCGACTACCTCGTGGCCGCGACCCCGGGCGCCGGCAAGACGACCTTCGCGCTGCGGCTCGCGTCGCGACTGCTGCAGGAGCGGGTCGTCGACCGCATCACCGTCGTCGCCCCGACCGAGCACCTCAAGGTGCAGTGGGCGGACGCGGCGCACCGCGCCGGCATCCGCCTCGATCCGCGCTTCGCGAACCGCCTCGGCCGGGAGTCGCGGCAGTTCCACGGCGTCGTCGTCACCTACGCCCAGATCGCCGTGCGGGCGGCGCTCCACCGCCAGCTCACCGAGTCCGCGCGCACCCTCGTGATCCTCGACGAGGTGCACCACGCCGGCGACGCGCTGTCGTGGGGCGACGCGGTGCGCGAGGCGTTCGAGCCGGCCGTGCGGCGGCTGTCGCTCTCGGGCACCCCGTTCCGCAGCGACACCTCGCCGATCCCGTTCGTCGACTACGTGCGCAACGAGATGGGCATCCGACTCTCGCGCTCGGACTACAGCTACGGCTACGGGCACGCGCTGCGGGACGGCGTCGTGCGCCCCGTGCTGTTCCTCTCCTACGCCGGCTCGATGCGCTGGCGCACCAAGCAGGGCGACGAGATGGAGGCCGCCCTCGGCCAGGACGACACCGCCGACGTCACCGCGCAGGCCTGGCGCGCGGCGCTCGACCCCGGCGGCGACTGGATCCCCGCCGTGCTCGCCGCCGCGGACCGGCGGCTCAGCGAGGTACGGCACACGGTGCCGGATGCCGGCGGGCTCGTCATCGCCTCCGATCAGGCGCAGGCGCGGGCGTACGCCGAGATCCTGACCGGGCTGACCGGCACGCCGCCCGTCATCGTGCTCTCCGACGACGCCGGCGCGTCCGAGCGGATCGAGGAGTTCGCGCGCGGCACCCAGCGCTGGCTCGTGGCCGTGCGGATGGTGTCGGAGGGCGTCGACGTGCCGCGGCTCTGCGTGGGCGTGTACGCGACCAACGCGTCCACTCCGCTGTTCTTCGCCCAGGCGATCGGCCGCTTCGTGCGGGCGCGCCGCCGCGGCGAGCTCGCGTCGATCTTCGTGCCGAGCGTGCCGATCCTGCTCGCGCTGGCTTCCGAGATGGAACGCGAGCGCGACCACGCGCTCGACAGGGAGGACAGCGGCGACGACGGGCTGCTCGACGACGCTCTGCTCGACGAGGCGAACCGGGAGGAGCGGGCGAGCGAGGAGCTCGTCGACGACTTCACCTGGCAGGCGCTCGGTTCGGTCGCGACCTTCGAGAAGGTGCTGTTCGACGGCCACGAGTTCGGCGACCTCGCCGAGCCGGGCAGCGACGAGGAGTGGGACTTCATCGGCATCCCGGGGCTCCTTGAGCCGGAGCAGGTGAGCGAGCTGCTGCGGCACCGCCAGGCGCGGCAGTCCCGCCGCCGCACCGAGCGCCGCGAGAGCCTGCCTCCGGAGCAGCGGGAGGCCGAGCCGGCCCCGCTGCACCGCACGCTCAAGGAGCAGCGCGCGCTGCTCAACAGCCTCGTGTCGATCCGGTCGCGAGGCACCGGTCAGTCGCACGCGATGGTGCACGCCGAGGTGCGGCGGCTCTGCGGCGGCCCCGAGGTGTCGCGTGCGACCGTCGTGCAGCTCCAGGCCCGCATCGACCACCTGCGCCGGCGCTTGCACAGCTGAGAGCGGGCCGGCTGAGGGGCGGGCGGACTGAGGGGCGGGTCGGCGCGCGCCGGTGCCCGCGCACTGTCGTTCTGCAGGACATCCCCGTTCTGCAGGACCGATCCGTCCCGGACGCTGTGAACCGTGCACGGAAGTCCTGCAGAACCGAGGGGATGCCTAGCCTGGTGGCGATGCAGACCTTCCTGCCGTACCCGTCGTTCGCCGACTCGGCCGCCGTGCTCGACCGCGCGCGGCTCGGGAAGCAGCGGGTCGAGACGCTGCAGCTGCTCCGCGCCAACACCGTGCCCGGCTACGGCTGGCGCAACCATCCGGCCGCGCGGATGTGGACCGGCTTCCTGCCCGCCCTGACGGCGTACGGACTCGCGATGACGGATCGCTGGATCGCGGAGGGGCACGCGGACACCGTCCGCGACCAGCTGCTCGCCTTCGCGCCCGAGGTGGACGGCGTGCCGCAGGACGAGCTCGAGACGCCGCCCTGGCTCGGCGACGACGCGCTGCACCGCTCGCACCGGTCGAACCTCGTGCGCAAGGACCCGGAGTTCTACCGCCCGCGGTTCGGCGACGTGCCCGACGACCTCCCGTACGTCTGGCCGGCGCCGCTGCACCCGCTGACGACGGAGCCCGCCTGATGCGCGGCGGCGACCTCGCGGCCGCGTACGCCGCCGAGCTCGTGGGGCCGCTGCTCGCCCGCGCGGCGCCGGGCGTGCCGATCGCGCTCGCCCGGCTCGGATCCGGATCGGACGTACTCGGCTTCGACGACGCGACCTCCCGCGATCACGACTGGGGCGCACGGCTCACCGTCCTGGTGCCGGAGGCCGAGATCGACCGCTTCGACGCGGTGCTCGAAGCCGGGCTCCCCGAGACGTTCCGCGGTCATCCGGTGCGCTTCCCGGTGACCTGGGACCAGCGCGTCCACCAGCGCGCCGAGGTCGTGTCGCCGCTCGGGTTCGCCCGGTCCAGGACGGGGCTGGACCTCTCGCGGGAGCCGACCGTGCTCGAGTGGCTCTCGCTGACCGGGCAGGCGGCGCTCGAGATCGCCGGCGGGCCGGTGTTCCGCGACGACGACGGGACGCTGACGGCGATCCGGGCGCGGCTCGCCGGGTACCCGGACGACGTCCGGCGGTTCGCGATCGCGTCCGGCTGGCAGGCGATCGGCCGCGAGCTGCCGTTCGTCGGGCGGACGGCGCAGCGCGGCGACGAGGCGGGGACGCGCGTGCTCGTCGCCCGGCTCGTGCGGCAGGCCATGCTCGTCGGCTTCCTGCTCGAGGGCCGGTGGGCGCCGTACGCGAAGTGGCTCGGGACCGGCTTCGCCGCGCTCCCGCACGTCGGGCGGCTCGTCGCACCGCTGCGCCGGGCGGTCGCCTCGACGCAGGCGCGCGACCGGGAGGCCGCGCTCATCACGGCGCTCGACGGACTCGCGCGATTCCAGGGCGAGCTCGGCCTGCCGACCCTCCTGCCGGCCACGGAGCGGTTCCACGACCGCCCGTTCGCCGGGCTCCGCGTCGAGGGGGAGCAGGGCGGCATCCCGGAGCTCAGCCAGGCGTCGATCGCGGATCCGGCCGTCCGCAGCCTGCCGCTCGTCGGCGTGCCCGAGCAGTGGACGGACGACTACCACGTGCTCATGGACGGCGAGCTGCGGATGGCGATGACGCGGGCGCTGTACGCGGGACTCGCGGGGTAGCGGGGCTCAGCGGTCCGAGGGGGAGGCTTCGACAGGCTCAGCCATCCGAGGCGCGGGCTTCGACAGGCTCAGCCATCCGAGGGGAGGTTTCGACAGGCTCAGCCATCCGAGGCGCGGGCTTCGACAGGCTCAGCCATCCGAGGCGGCGTCACTGGAAGTCGCGGCTGCGGTGCGCGACGCCGACCCTGAGGGCCTCGAAGCGATCCGCCACGATGTTGATCACCCCCTCGTCGCTGCGCTCGAGGATGCCGCGCACGACGAGCGCGGGGGAGTCGCGGACGGTGCGGCGGTAGCGCGTCCACACGCCGACAGAGCAGATGACGTTCGTGAGGCCGGTCTCGTCCTCGAGGTTGAGGAACGTGATGCCCGACGCCGTCGCCGGGCGCTGCCGGTGCGTCACCACCCCGGCGACCTCGACCCGCGTGCCGCTCTCCGTCTCGTGGAGGGCGCGCCAGGTGTGCACGCCGCGCTCGTCGAGCCCGGGACGGAGGTGCGCGATCGGATGGTCGTCGACGCTGACGCCGGTCGCCCAGAGGTCGGAGGCGAGCCGCTCGAAGCCGCTCTGGTCGGCGAACAGCGGCGGCTGCACGGCCACCACCGTGCCGGCGAGGAACTCGGCGCGGTCCTGCGACGCGCTGCCCGCGCGCCACATCGCCTCCCGGCGGCTCAGCCCGAGCCCGTCGAGCGCGCCAGCGGCGGCGAGGGCCTCGAGCTGGCGGGTGTCGAGCCCGACCCGGCGCACCAGGTCCTCCATGTCGCGGAACGGGCCGGCCGCCTCGCGCTCGGCGACGATCCGCGTCGCGACCTTCTCGCCGATCCGGGTGACCGCGGCGAGGCCGAGGCGCACGGCGACGCCGCCGTCGCGCCGGTGCGCGGCATCCTCCGACGGCGCGCCGGGCACGAACTCGCCGACCGGATGCTGGAGGCGGTCACCGCAGCCGTCGCGGCCGGTCGGGGTGACGGGCGCCGGCATCCCGCAGGTCTCCGCATCCCCGTCGAACCCGGCCAGCGGCTCCACGCCCGCGAGCACGCCGGAGCGCTGCAGGTCGGGGCGGCGCACCTCGACGCCGTGGCGCCGCGCGTCCGAGATGAGCGAGGCGGGGGAGTAGAAGCCCATCGGCTGCGAGCGCAGCAGCCCGGCCAGGAACACGCCCGGGTAGTGCAGCTTCAGCCAGCTGGAGGCGTAGACCAGCAGCGCGAAGCTCAGCGAGTGGCTCTCCGCGAAGCCGAAGTTCGCGAAGGCCTGGATCTTGCGGTAGATCTCGTCGGCCACGTCGCCGACGAGCCCGTTGCTCGCCATGCCCTCGTAGAGCTTGTCGCGCAGCCGGTCGATCTTCTCCAGCCCGCGCTTGGAGCCCATCGCCCGGCGCAGCAGGTCGGCGTCCTCGCCGGAGCACTCGCCGACGGCCACCGCCATCTGCATGAGCTGCTCCTGGAACACGGGGATGCCGAGCGTGCGCCCGAGCGGCCCCTCGAGCTTCGGGTGCAGGTAGGTGACCGGCTCCTGCCCGAGCTTGCGGCGCACGAACGGGTGCACGGCGCCGCCCTGGATCGGCCCGGGACGCACGAGCGCGATCTGCACGACGAGGTCGTAGAAGCGGCGCGGCTGCAGCCGGGGGAGCAGCCCCATCTGCGCGCGCGACTCCACCTGGAACACGCCGATCGAGTCCGCGCGGCAGAGCATGTCGTACACGCCCGCCTCCTCCTTCGGGAGGGTCGCCAGCTCCCAGCGCTCGCCGGTCGCCTCGTGCGCCAGGTCGAAGCAGTGCTGCAGCGCGGCCAGCATGCCGAGGCCGAGCAGATCGAACTTGACCAGGCCCATCCAGGCGGCGTCGTCCTTGTCCCACTGGATGACGGTGCGGTCCTCCATGCGGGCGTGCTCGATCGGCACCACCTCGCCGACGGGACGGTCGGTGAGCACCATGCCGCCGGAGTGGATGCCGAGGTGCCGCGGGAACTTCAGCAGCTCCATCGCCAGGTCGACCACGGCCGTCGGGATGTCGTTGTCGTCGCCGGTCGTCAGCGACGCGCCCCAGCGCTCCACCTGCTTCGACCAGGCGTCCTGCTGCCCCGGCGAGTGGCCGAGCGCCTTCGCCATGTCGCGCACGGCGTTCTTCGGCCGGTACTGGATGACGTTGGCGACCTGGGCGGCGTTGCGGCGACCGTACCTCTCGAAGACGTGCTGGATGACCTCCTCGCGCCGGTCGGAGTCGAAGTCGACGTCGATGTCCGGCTCCTCGTCGCGGAGGCTGGAGAGGAAGCGCTCGAACGGCAGCCCGTAGAAGATCGAGTCGACGGCCGTGATGTTGAGCAGGTAGCAGACCGCCGAGTTCGCGGCCGAGCCGCGGCCCTGGCAGAGGATGCCGCGGCCCCGGGCGAACGCGACGATCTCGTGGACGATGAGGAAGTAGCCCGGGAAGTCCTTCTCCTCGATCACCGCGAGCTCGCGCTCGATGCGCGCCCGCACGTCGTCGTCGGCGTCCGGATAGCGCTCGGGCACCGCGTCCCAGACCAGCTGCCGCAGCCACGACATCGGCGTGTGGCCCTCCGGCACCTCCTGCTTCGGCAGCGCCGGCTTCGCACGCCGCAGCTCGAACGCGAGCTCGTCGGCGACCTGCACGGTGCGCTCGACGGCACCCGGGTAGCGGGCGAAGCGCGCGCGCATCTCCGCCCCGCTGCGGAGGTGCGCGGATCCGGAGGCCGGCAGCCAGCCCTCGAGGTCGTCGAGCCCGCGGGTGGCGCGCACCGCGGCGACGGCGGTGGCGAGCCGCGCGCGCGACGGCACGGCGTAGTGCACGTTCCCGGTCGCGATCACCGGCAGCCCGCGCTCCGCCGCGAGTCGCGCGAGCGCGTCGTTGCGGGCCGAGTCGAGCGGCTCGCCGACGTCGATGAGCTCGACCAGCACGCTGCCGGCGCCGAACAGCGCGACGAGCCGGTCGAGCTCCGCGGCGGCCGCGGCGGTATCGTCAGCGCCCGCCGGGCCGCGGCCGAGCCCGGGCTCGAGCGCCCGCCGCACCGCCCCCTTGCGGCAGCCGCTGAGCACGACCCAGTGGCTCGTGCCGTCGGCGTCGACGGCCCGCCGGGCGAGATCGTCGAGGTCGTAGACCGGCCTGCCCTTCTCGCCGCCGGCGAGCTGCGCATCGGTGATGGCGGCGGACAGCCGGTGGTAGCCCTCCTCGCCGCGGGCGAGCACGAGCAGGTGGTCGCCCTCCGGATCCGCCTCGCCGTTCTGCGGACCCGGCAGCCCGAGCGACAGCTCCGCGCCGAACACGGTCTTCAGCCGCGCCTGCTCGGCGGCCTCCGCGAACCGGACGATGCCGTAGAAGCCGTCGTGGTCGGTCAGCGCGAGCGCGTGCAGCCCGAGCCGCTCGGCCTCCTCGACGAGCTCCTCGGGACCGGATGCGCCGTCGAGGAAGCTGTAGCTCGAGTGGGCGTGCAACTCGGCGTACGGCACGACGTCGGCCGGCCGCTCGACCTCGGGCGCGACGTAGCGCGGGCGCTTCAGCGACCAGGCCGGGCTGTCGCCGCCGTCGACGTCCGGCGGGCGGTCGACCGGCCTCCGCTGGTCGCTCAGCGCGCGCTCGAACTCCGACCAGCTGATCGGGGGGTTCGTCCAGCCCATCAGCGCGCCTCCGCCCCGGTCGTGGTGCCGGCCGTGCCGACCGCGGCGACGACGTCCGGAGCGGCCCCTACACTGCGGGCATGGCGACGCGGCCCCGCTACCCCGTGGACTCCGATCCGGTGATCGAGGTGCGCCCCGCCGTCGGCCGCTTCGACGACTTCGCCGAGGTGGTGGGCGTGAAGAAGCCGGGCGGCGGCGGGTGCTGGTGCATGAGCTATCGCGACGCGCGGCTGTCGAACGAGGAGCGCCCGCTGTACATGCGCGACGAGTGCTCCCGCGAGCCCGGGCCCGGCGTGCTGGTCTACGTCGACGACGAGGTCGCGGGCTGGTGCTCGATCGCCCCGCGCTCGAGCTACCGGCGGCTGATGCACTCGCGCACCATCCCGATGCTCGACGACCGCGACGCCTGGGTCGCGGTGTGCTTCGTCGTGCGCGCCGGCTTCCGCGGGCACGGGCTCATGCACGAGCTGCTCGAGGGCGCTGTCGAGCACGCGCGCGCGAATGGCGCCGCGGTGATCGAGGGCTACCCGGTGGAGAGCGACAGCCCCGGGCGGATCGATGTGATCTCCGGCTACGTCGGCACGACGCGGATGTTCGAGCGCGCCGGCTTCACCCGCGCCGCCGAGACGACCGCGCACAGCGGCGGCCGGACCCGCTGGATCATGCGGCTCGAGCTGGACTGAGCGCGGCGGCCGGACCGGTCCGGTCGACCGGACCTGACTAGTCATACAGCGCCTCCGCCCACCAGCCGGCCTCGTCGAGCACGAGCAGCCAGGCGGCGCCGGTGGCGTCGACCACCTGGAACCGGTCGGCGCGGCGGGCGTGCTCCGGATCCCACCAGCGCTCCGACAGCGGCCACGGGCCGGCCCACGACGTGACCTCGCGCCGCGCGCCCGTCGGCGAGACGAGCACGGCGGGCGGCGCGCTGAGCACGCCGCGCTCGTCGACGGACACCGGCCGCCCGGCCGCATCGCCGACCGCGATCTCGCGCGGCAGCTCGTAGACCGTCGCGGGCGCCGGATCCGGCAGCGCCCCCGGCCACGGCCGTGCAGGGTCGCGGGTGACGAGCGGGCGGTCGCCCCAGGGCACCGCGGTCTGCCGGTCGGCGGGCGAGCGGCCGCCCGACGGCACGGCGGTGAGCACGCCGCGGTGCCCGACCATGCCCTGCACTCGGGAGAGCCCGGAGTGCACGCGCTCGTCGGGACCGGTGCCCCAGAGCCCGCGCTCGTGTCCGGCGGCCGGGTCGACCGCATCCGGCGCGATGCGCACGCGGACGACGCCGGAGCGCAGCTCGCCCTGGTCCGGCCGGGTGCAGGCCCCGGACGAGGCGGCCGCGGCGCCCGATCCGCCCGCGCCGTCGCGCGGCCGTGCGCCGTCGAGCTGCCAGCGCACCCGGTCGACCACCTCGGCGGGGGAGAAGGAGCGCGGATGCAGCCACACCCGCTCGCTCAGCTCGCCGCGGTCGCCGATGAGCTCCACCCGCAGCGCCGTGCAGACGAGCCGCTGGGTGATGAGCGCCTCGACGAGGGCGTCCGCCGCGGTGCGCACGCCGAACGCGACCTGGTCGACCCGGTCGAGCGGCGGATCGAAGTCCACGACCTCCTCCACGTCGCGCGGGGGCTCGCGCGGGATCGCCGACCGGGCGTCGCGGCCGCCGGCGAGCGCGTGGAGGCGGGCGCCGTCCGGTCCGAAGCGCCCGGCCACGTCGTCCGGGGCGAGCGCGGCGAACCCGCCGAGCGTGGTGATGCCGAGCCGGGGGAGCAGCCCGGCCAGCTCGGGGTCGCCGAGCAGCGACACCGGCAGCGGCGCGAGGAACCCGGCCGATCCGCCCGGCGGCACGAGCAGCACCGGGCCGCCCGAGGCCGGCGCGGTGCGCGCGGCCCGCTCGGCCGCGAACAGCCCGTCTGCCACGCCGGCCCGCACGGACTCGACCCCCTCGCCGCGCACGACGCCGATCAGGCTCAGCGCGGCGGCGCGCTCACCGCCGTAGTAGCGCGCCGGACCGCGGGCGCGCACCGCGACGGCGCCGGGACGCAGCGGATGCACGCCGGGGAGCGCGCGCTCCAGGGCCGTGAGCACCGGCTCGAACGCGCGGGCGTCGAGGGCGGGGTCGTAGTCGACGGCGCGGAGCCGCGGGCAGCGCGCCTGCGCCTCCCGGACCCGCAGCCCGCGGCGCACGCCGTCGGCCCGGGCGGCGGCCGAGCAGGCGAGCACCTCGCCCTTGTGCACGAGGGCGAGCGGCTCGCCGGCGGGCACGCGCAGCGACCGCGCGTGCGCGTGCACCGGCCAGTCCGGCGCCCAGAGCACGAGCATGCGCGGCGGGATGCCCGTTGCGGCGCTCATCTCGGATCCTCGAACATGTGTTCGATTGTGCCACGCAGCGCCGACATCGGCACGGGGGATGGGAGCGCCGCGGTCGGCCCGGTGGGCGCAGGCGCGCCTGCGAGCAGGCCGGGCACCCGATGCCGGCGTCCGCGGCCCGCGCTAGCGTGCCCGCATGCTGGAGATCGGATCGATGGTGTGGGGCGTGCGCGACGTGGCGCGGGCGCGGACGTTCTGGAGCGAGGCCCTCGACTACGTCGACCGCGAGCCGGGCGACGGCACGTGGCAGGTCCTGGTGCCGCGGGAGGGAACGGGGCCGCAGCTCGCCCTCGACCTCGTCGAGTCGGACCGCCCGCGCCGGCACCACCTCGACCTCTACGCCGACGATCAGGCGGCCGAGGTGGAGCGGCTGGTGGGGATCGGAGCGACGCGCGACGAGGCCTGGGACTACCCGGACGAGGCCGACTACATCGTGCTGCGCGACCCCGACGGCAACCCGTTCTGCGTCGTGCAGCGCTGAGCTCTTCCCGACAGCAGCACCTCGAGCAGCTGTCGCCTAGAGCAGCTCGAGCACCGCGGCGGCGAACTCCTCCGGCGCCTCCTGCGGCGGGTTGTGACCGACTCCGGGCAGCACGCGGCCGGAGAAGGGACCGGCGAAGCGGGCGCGATGCTCCTCCGGGTCCTCGGCGCCGAACCCGTCGTCCCCGCCGGTCGGCATCACGGTCGGCGCCGTGATCGGCGGCAGGGCGGCGAGCCGCCGCTCGTCGTCCTCATAGGCCGGGTCGCCGACGGCGGCCGCCCGGCGGTGCCGGTAGGAGTGGATGACGACGTCGACGAAGTCGGGGGTGTCGAGGCTCGGGGCGCTGCGCTCGAACGCGGCGTCGACGCCCGACCAGGTCGGCGACCACTCGCGCCAGAGGATGCCGCAGAGCTCGCGCCGGTGCCGCGCGAGGCCCGCCCGCCCGCGCTCGGACTGGAAGTAGTCCTGGTACCAGTTCATCCGCTCCTCGTGCGGCGCCTGCGGCTCGCCGGAGCTCGCGATGTCCTGGATGGCGTAGCCGTCGACGGTCACCAGCCCCGCCGCGCGCTCGGGATGCAGCGCCGCGAGCACGCACGCCGCTCGGCCGCCCCAGTCGTAGCCGCCGACGACGGCCCGCTCGATCTCCAGCGCGTCGAGCAGGTCGAGCAGGTCGCGGCCGATCGCCGCCTGCTGCCCGGATCGCGGCGTCGCCGGGTCGAGGAACCGCGTGCCGCCGTAGCCGCGCAGCCAGGGCACGATCACCCGGGCGCCGCGGCCGGCGAGGAGGCCGGCGACCTCCTGGTAGCTCCGTACGTCGTACGGGAAGCCGTGCAGCAGCACGACCGGCGGTCCGGCGGGGTCGCCGCGCTCGAGCACCGCGACGTCGAGCACGGGCGTCCTGACCGTCCTGATCTCTCCCATGCGGCCAGCCTCCCGCGGACGGACGACACCGGAGCACCGGAGCACCCGAAGCGCCGGAAGCACCGGAGCGCCGGAGCGCCGGAGCAGCGGGCGCGGAGGCCTAGCCGATCCGGCGCAGCGACGGCGGCGCGTCCGACCCCACGGGCCGCACCGCCGCGACGACGGGCGCCACCGAGCCGTCCGGAGCCGGGAGCCAGAGCCGTCGCGAGCGCGGGCGGCCCTCGCCGGCGCGGACGGCGGACGCGACCGTCACCTGCCGGCCGGCGAGATGCCCGAACCCGGCGCCGATGCCGCTCCAGCTCGCCTCGCCCACGCTGAGCCTCGCGGCCGCGCCGGGCCAGTCGCCGAGCGCCACGAGCACCGCCTCGCGCTGGCGCAGCCGCGCCGCGAGGCGGGAGGCGGCGGCGTCGCCGATGCGCGGCATCCGCTGCCCGGCCGCCCGCACCGGCGGCCGCACGATCACCACCGAGACGACGTCGATCAGCGCGGACACGACCGCGAGCCACTGCTCGCCCGGATACGGCACCGCGACGAGCCGCTCGAGGTCGAGCCCGAGCCCGGCCGCGGCGCGCATGCCGAGGTCCGGCACGCCGACGACGGCGCACCACGAGCCCGCGGCGCTCGGCCCCTGGGCCAGCGCGAGCGCCAGCGAGGTGGAGCCCTCCACCGCGTAGCTCGACCCCGCGGCGAGCGCGCCGCCGGGCAGCAGCGCCCCGAGCGCCGCGTGCGTCGGCAGCTCCCGCGTGTCGAGCGTGCGCCGCTGCATGCCCCGGATGCGGTCCTGCAGCTCCCGGACCACATCGCCGACGCCGGCGCCGCCGTCGAGCGCGCCCGCGGGCAGCTCGAGGGCCGCGGCGGCGGACGGGGAGGGGCTCATCCCTCCATGTTCGAACACGTGTTCGAGTGTGTCAATCGCCCCCGACATGTCCGCCCGCCGGACACCGGGCGCGAGTAGCATCCGGCGCAGAATCAGCACCACCCTCCGCGCTCTCCACCCACCGTCGCGATGAAGGAGTCGACATGGCCGGGACGTTCGAGCTGTACAAGGACGCGCGGGGCGAGTTCCGCTTCCGCCTCAAGTCGGGCAACGGCCAGACGATCGCGGTGTCGGAGGGCTACTCGTCGAAGGCGAGCGCGCTGAACGGCATCGAGTCGGTGCGCACGAACGCGGCCGACGCCGTGCTCGACGACCAGTCCGCCTGATCACGACGACGCGACCCGGCCTAGCCGAGGTCGCGGAGGCGTGCGCCGATGCCGGCGGCCCCGCCGGTGCGGCGCTCCCAGTTGACGGCGATCACCAGCAGCACGGCGCCCGCCGTGGCGAGCGTGATCCACCACGAGGTGGCGCTGATGGTGCCGCCGACCTGCACGGCGAACACGATCACGTTCTCGATCGGCAACACCAGGATGCCGAGCACGAACGGCGCCGCGAGCCGCAGCAGCGACCCGAGCAGGATCGCGGCGAGCGCGAGCCCGAGCACGGTGATCGCGCGCCAGGTCTGCGGGTCGGTGCCCGTGGCGAGCATCGACGGCAGCAGCGTCGCGACGAGCCCCGGCGCCAGCAGCGCCCAGGAGCGCCGCGGCCCGACCGGCCAGGCGTCCACCGCCGACCAGCCGGTCCGCGGCGGCGTGCCCGCGCGCGCCGCGCGGAGGCCGAGCGAGCCCGCGGCCAGCAGCGCGAGCCCCAGCGGCAGCGAGAACACCTCGACGCGGAGGTCGCGGGGGCTCCAGCCCGCCACGCCGGCGACCCAGGCGAGCGCCCAGAGCGTCCAGGCCGGGGGCAGCGTCGTCGCGACGGTGCGCGCCCGCCGCACCACGAGCAGCATCGCGACGAGCAGCAGGGCCATGAGCACCCAGAGCAGCACGATGGCGCCCCACTCGCGACGGACGCCCGACACCGTCGGGGCGACGAGCAGCACCGCGGCCGGCAGCAGGGTCCAACGACGCCGGAGGTCGTCGGGCAGGCGGGAGGTCGCCGGGGCGGCCAGCGCGGCCAGGCGCCGCCCGGCGATGCCCGCGAGCAGCGCGGCCACGACGCCGGACGCGAGCGCGCCCCAGGTGGGGCCGAGCTCCGGCACGGCGGCGGCGTCGAGACTCCGGCCGACGCGGATGCCGACGACGGCTCCGGCGGCCGCCGCGAGCAGCGCGGTGACGAGGAGCGGCGAGGCGAGCGCCCGCAGCGGGGCGAGCCCGCCCCGGAGGCGCGCGGCGACGACGCCGAGCCCGATGAGCAGCACCGCGCCGCCGAGCAGCGCGATCGCGCGGACGCCGCCGGGTCCCGGCAGCTCGACCGGGCCTGCGGCGAGCAGCACGAGGCTGGGCAGCGGGGCGACGAGCAGCGCGAGCCAGGCGAGGCCGAGCGCCGCCCGGCGGACCCGTCCGCGCGTCCGCACCAGGAGCAGCCCGGCGACCGCGGCGGCCGCGAGCGCCGGCGGCAGCACGTAGGGCTCGACCACGTCGACGCCGTTCAGGCTCAGCAGCGCCCAGAGCGCGCCGCTGAACGACCAGAACGACACGATCCAGCCGTAGCGCCGGCGCGCGAGCAGCGCCTGCGCCGCGGAGCCGAGCCCGATGAGGAGCAGCACCTCGAACGCGGTCGCGGCGCCCGCGGCGCTGCCGACGATCGTGAGCAGCACCGCGATCGCGCCGGTCACCAGCGAGGAGGCCTCGACGCCGAGCCGCACGACGCGCACCTCGTCGGCGGGCAGCCGGCCGCCGAGCACCCGGCCGGTCGCGGCGGTCAGCGGCAGCACGACGGCGACGAGGCCGGCGATCACCGGCAGCACGACGAGCGAGGCACTGCCCGAGAGCAGCTGGGCGCCGAGGCACACCAGCGCGACGGCGAGGGAGGGCACGAGCACGCCGGCGGCGAGCGCGCGCAGCTCGCGCGTCATCCCGGGCCGGCGGAGGCCGACGAGCACGGCCGCGAGCGCGAAGAGCGAGCCGGTGGAGGCCGCGGTCCAGCCGCTGTGCTCGAGCAGCACGGAGGCGACCGCGAAGCCCGTGGGCACCATCGACACGGCGATCGCGGACCACCACAGGTCGCGCGGGAGGCGGCGCACGAGCGCGAGGCCGACCATCGCCAGGTTCGCGACCGTCGCGGTGAGCGCGAGGACGGCGACGACCGGCAGCCCGGCCTGCGAGAACCCGGTCGCGACGACGGCGAGCGCATACGCCGTGCCGAGGCCGACGTGCACGAAGCGGCCGCGGCGCCCCGCCGAGGCGGCGACGAGCACCCAGACGGCGAGCACCGCCGGTCCGACGACGAGCGTGGCGCCGGCCATCGCCGCGGAGATCCCCGCGAACGCCGTCAGCATGTGGGCCGCCAGCTGCAGGGGCACCCGCGCGAACGCCGGGCCGCGCCGGGTCCAGCGGTGGAACCGCAGCAGCGCGGCGCAGGCGACGGCCGGGATCAGCTCGATCGCGCCGGGCGCCCAGTCCGGCAGCGCGGCCCACGACGGGATGACGAAGCCGACGGGCAGCGGCGTCCAGACCGCGATGCCGAGCGCGACGCGGGCGAGCCGCGCCGTGTCCGGGCGCCGCCGGCCGAGCGCCCAGACCCCGGCGGCGGCGCCGCCGAGCAGGACGAGCGCGAGCACGGTGAGGGCGGTCGGCAGCGGCGTGGTCGCCGCCGACCACGACAGCATGGGCTGGGCGATCAGCACGGGTCCGGCGGCGAGCACGGCGACGGCGAGCGCCCCGCCGAGCAGCGGGGTGCGGCGCGCACCGTGCGGCACCGGCAGCAGGGCGAGCAGCACCGGCACGAGGGCGACGGCCCCGGCGATCGCGAGCGTCTGCGCCGCCAGGCCGGTCGAGGCGTCGAGCGGGCTGCGGGGGCCGACGGCCGACACCACGGTGGCGGCGTGGAGGGCCGCCGCCCCGGCGAGCAGTCCGGCGATCGCCATCCAGGCGCGGGGGAGCAGCCCGGTGCGGCTGGCGACGGCCGCGATCCCCGCGAGCACGGCGATGACCGCCGCGCCGATCAGCACCGAGGCCACCCGGTCCGGGTGGAGCACCTCCGCCCGCGGCACGAGCACGGAGGCCACCGTCATGGCCAGCCCCTGCAGCACCACCGCGGTCCAGCGGTCCGCGGCGAGCGGCGAGTCGATCCGGCGCCCGACCCAGCGCAGGAGCGGCTGGAGCAGCGGTGCGACGGCCGCCGCGACGACGAAGCCGGCCACGGGCGACCAGGCGTCGTCGCCGGAACCGCCGACCAGCGCCGGCGCGGTGACGAGGCCGACGACGCCGAGCCAGATCCAGGTGCGCAGGCGCATCCGGGCGCCGAGCGCCAGCAGGCCGGCCGAGCACAGCAGCGCACCGAGGCCGCCGGCGAGCAGCCGGACGGAGTCGGACGGCAGCGCCGCCGACACGATCGACGGGAGGTCGATCGCCACGAACACGCCGCCGAGCGCCCCGAGGGCCTCGGCGGAGAAGCGCACGCCGCGTCGCGCGAGCAGGCCGGCACCGGCCAGGAAGACGGCGGTCACGATCAGCAGGACGACGTTGCGGGTCAACGCGTCACGGAGGTCGGGATTGAAGAACGCGAACACGAGGGCGGCGATCGCGACCAGTCCCGCGCCGGCTACGGCGAGCACCGACTGCACGCTCACCGACTCGCGGCGCGGCGCCGCGACCGGACTCGGCACCGGGCCCTGCACCGGGGAGAGGGAGGGCGGGCCCGGCGTCGCGGGATACGACGAGGGCCACGACCCGGACAGCGCGGAGGGGGCGGGCCCCGGCGCCGGCGTCGGATCCGGCGTCGGCGCGTAGCCCACCGGGGAGCCCGCGCCGGCCGGCACGAGCGGCAGCGCCTCCAGCATCCGCTCACGCGCCTCGAGCCGCTCGGCGATCTCGATCGAGACGGCGAGCAGGGCGGCTCCGTCCGGACCGCCGACATCGTGCCGGCAGACCGGGCAGACGGTGTCGGCGAGCGCGGCGGAGCACACCGGGCAGAGGTCGGAGCGGCGCAGACGTGCGGCCACCCCCGCGGTCCAGGAACGCGTCATGGCCGGAGTCTAGGCATCCTCTGTTTTGCTCGGCATCGCCCGTCCGGGGGAGGTGCGGGTCGTCCTCCGGGATGACGTGGACGCGCTCTCCGCACAGGCCAGGACGACCCTCCGCGCAGCCCCGGACGCCGACTCCGGGCGGTCCCGGATGCCGCTCGTCACCTCCCGTGCACCTGCGAGACCCGGCGCGCGGGCCGCCGTCGGGAGCAGGATCGGAGCATGCGCTTCGGATTCCACTTCATGGACTACAACCTGCCGGGCGAGCCGGCCTCCATCCCCGACCTCCTCACCGAGAGCGCCCGCGCGGCGGAGGACGTCGGCGCGAGCTGGTTCACCGTGATGGATCACTACTTCCAGATGGAGCAGTTCCGCACGGCCCACGACCCGATGCTCGAGGGCTACCTCCAGCTCGGCTACCTGGCCGCCGTCACCGAGCGGGTGAAGCTCGGCACCGTCGTCACGGGCGTCACGTACCGCCATCCCGGACTCCTGACGAAGATCGTCACCGGCCTCGACGTGCTGTCGAAGGGCCGCGCGTTCCTCGGCATCGGGGCGGCCTGGTACGAGCGCGAGCACCTCGCGCTCGGCGTGCCGTATCCGCCGCTCAAGGAGCGCTTCGAGCTGCTCGAGGAGACCCTGCAGATCGCCCTGCAGATGTGGAGCGACGACGAGGGGCCGTTCGACGGCAAGCACTTCCACCTCGCGGAGACGATCGACGTGCCGCACCCGATCCAGCGCCCGCACCCGCCGATCGTGATCGGCGGCGCGGGGGAGCGGAAGACGCTCCGCCTCGTGGCGCAGTACGCCGACGCGACGAACCTCATCGTCGCCTCGGTCGAGGAGGCCGCGCACAAGCTCGAGGTGCTCCGGGGCCACTGCGACGACCTCGGCCGAGACTACGACGCGATCGAGAAGACCGTGCAGGGCCGCATCCAGCTCACGCAGGACGCGGACGCCTTCCAGCGGATGATCGAGGGCTTCGCGGAGATCGGCATCGAGCACATCCACTTCGGCGGCCTCGGACCGGATGTGCCGGGCACGATCCGCCGCTTCGGCGAGGAGTGGGCCCCGAAGCTCGCGCAGCTGGGCTGAGCCGGAGGCCGTCGCGTCGCGGGTCAGCGACACGGGCGCGGTCGCGGTCAGCGCGGCGAGAGCACCTTCACGCTCCCGCCGATGACGGCCGCGTCCTCGGCGAGCGCCACGAGCGTGCCCGGCAGTCGCTTCGAGGCGCGGGTGCGGATGAGCCAGCCCGCGAAGCTGCCGACCAGCGCGCCGGCCGCGCCGAGGATCGCGCCCTCGACCCGGCGGTCCCGGCGGGCGGTGGTGCCCATCGCCGCGCCGACGAGCGCACCGGCGCCCGCGCGGCCCACGAGCCCGGCCGGGGCGATCCGCGACGGCGTCTGCGGCAGCTTGTCGCCGACGAGCTCGCCGACTGCCGCCACGAGCAGGAGGCCCCGGCCGAGCGGCGTCGCGAACATCGGCCACTGCTGCCAGTCGCCGCGGAGCCGCCGGTCGTCCTGATGCGTGCCGAGCACCGCGAGCGGGGTCGCCGCCCGGCCGCCGCTGAGGACGCCGAGGAGGAATGCGCGGGTGCCGATGTGCCGGGGTCGACGAGTCATGCAGCCGACGCTACCGGGGTCCGACGCGAGTCGGCTGGAGACGCAGAACGGCCCCGGAGCGATGCTCCGGGGCCGTTCTGACTCGCGTGCGCGAGGGGGGACTTGAACCCCCACGCCCTATACGGGCACTAGCACCTCAAGCTAGCGCGTCTGCCATTTCCGCCACCCGCGCGAGTCCAGCACCGATCCGGGTTCCCCCGGCGGGCCGAGGTACGACGATAGCACGGCGGACGGAGCCGGGATGACCAGGGCGGCGGGGCCGGCGCGGGTAGCGTGAAGGGCATGAGCGACGACACCGGCACCCCGCTCGAGTCGACCCTGGAGGAGACCGCGGCGATCGCCAGGGACCTCATCAGGATCGACACGACGAACTACGGCGACGGCCGCTCGAACGGCGAGGCCGAGGCCGCGGGATACGTCGAGGCGCGGCTGCGCGCGCTCGGGCTCGAGCCGCGGCTGTTCGAGTCCGCCCCGGGACGCACGAGCGTCGTGGCACGGGTCGCGGGACGCCATCCGGAGCGGCCCGCGCTGGTCGTGCACGGGCACCTCGACGTCGTGCCGGCCGATCCGGCGAACTGGAGCGTCGACCCGTTCGCCGGCGAGATCCGCGACGGGATGCTGTGGGGCCGCGGGGCGGTGGACATGAAGGACATGGACGCCATGATCCTGACCGCGCTCGGTGACATCCTCGGCGCGGGGGAGCAGCCCGACCGCGACCTCGTCGTCGCGTTCTTCGCCGACGAGGAGAACGGCGGCGTGTTCGGCGCGCACTGGCTGGTGTCCGAGCACCCGGAGCTGTTCGCCGGCGCGACGGAGGCCATCAGCGAGGTCGGCGGCTACTCGATCGACGTCGACGGCACGCGCTCCTACCTGCTGCAGACCGGCGAGAAGTCGCTCGTCTGGATCGAGCTCGTCGCCCGCGGCCGCGCCTCGCACGGCTCCCGCGTGGTGAAGGACAACGCGATCGTGAAGCTCGCGGAGGCCGTGGCCCGCGTCGGCGGCCGCGAGTGGCCCGTCGAGTGGACGGGCACCACCCGCGAGCTCATCGACCGGCTGGGCGGCATGCTCGGGCTGGATCCCGCGACGACCGATCCCGACGAGCTCGTGCTGCGCACCGGCACCGGCGCCGGATTCCTGCTCTCCACGCTGCGGGTCACCTCGAACCCGACCGTGCTGCAGGCCGGCTACAAGCACAACGTCGTGCCGGACACGGCGACCGCGCGCATCGACATCCGCACGCTCCCTGGCGACGAGGACCGCGTGCTGGCCGAGATCCAGGAGCTCGTCGGTCCGGGCATCGAGATCCGCGTCGTGCACCGCGACGTCGGCCTCGAGACGCCGTTCTCGGGACCGCTGGTCGAGCGGATGGTCGGCGCGCTCCAGCGGCACGACCCCGGCGCGCCGGTGCTGCCGTACCTGCTCGGCGGCGGGACCGACAACAAGGCGCTGTCGCGGCTCGGCATCACCGGGTACGGCTTCGCGCCGCTCAAGCTCGGCCCCGACCTCGACTTCCCCGGCATGTTCCACGGCGTCGACGAGCGCGTGCCGCTGGACGCTCTCAGCTTCGGACGCGCGGTGCTCACCGACCTCCTGCGCGAGGGCTGACATACTCGGCCCTCGTGAACTTCCTCGATGCGGTGATCCTCGGGCTCGTGCAGGGCCTGACCGAGTTCCTGCCGATCTCCTCCAGCGCCCACGTCCGCATCGTCGGCGAGCTGCTCGGCGTCGGCGACGCGCAGGGCGATCCGGGCGCTCGCTTCACCGCGATCATCCAGCTCGGCACAGAGCTCGCCGTGCTCGTCTACTTCTGGGGCGACATCGTCCGGATCGTGACGACGTGGGCGAGGTCGCTGCGGCACACGGAGCTGCGCAGCGACCCGAACGCCCGGATGGGGTGGTTCATCATCGTCGGGTCGATCCCGATCGTGGTGCTCGGACTGCTGCTGCAGAACCAGATCGAGACGGTGTTCCGCTCGCTCTGGGTGGTCGCGATCACGCTCATCGTGTTCGGCCTGCTGCTCGGCGTCGCGGACGCGATCGGCAGCCGCGAGCGGCGCCTCCGCGACCTGACCTGGCCGCACGCCGTCGTGTTCGGACTCGCCCAGGCGCTCGCACTCGTGCCGGGCGTCTCGCGCTCCGGCGGCACGATCACCGCCGGGCGGTTCCTCGGCTACGAGCGGCCCGCCGCCGCGCGCTACTCGTTCCTGCTGGCGCTGCCGGCCGTCTTCGGCAGCGGCCTCTACGAGCTGTACAAGGCGGTGAAGGAGCCCTGCACCGACGCGCTGGTGAAGGCGGGCACCTGCACGGCCGAGGTGTTCTCGCCGCTCGAGACCGGCATCGCGACGGTCGTGGCCGGCCTGGTGGGCTTCGCGGTCATCCACTTCCTGCTGCGCTACCTGAACCGCGGCTCGTTCCTGCCGTTCGTGATCTACCGCGTGCTGCTCGGCGGCGTGCTCATCGTGCTGCTCTCGACCGGCGCGATCGCCGCCTGAGCAGCGCGATCACGGCGACGACCAGGGCGCCGAGGATCACGCCCGCGGAGTCGGCCGCGATGTCGCGCCAGTCCGCGGTCCGACCCGGCAGCAGCGCACCCTGCGCGAACTCGACCGCGGCCGATCCGGCGATCCCGGCCACCGGGACCCACCAGCGGAGCCGGCCGCCGGCGAGCAGGGCGAGGATGACGCCGGCCGGCACGAACAGCGCCACGTTCGCCGCCGACTCGATGAGCGCGTAGGCGGTCTGCCGGTCGAGCCCGACACCGGCGACGACGTCGACCAGCCAGCGCGCCCGCTCCCCGCCCGGGCCGTCGACGTGCTCCGGCCAGAACAGGATGGCGGCGAGCGCCACCGCGTACAGCGCCGCGAGCGCGATCCCCGCGCCGCGGGCACGCCGGTGCCGCGCGGCCGCGTCCACGGCCGTCACGGCTCAGATCCCGGCGGGGCCCGGCGGGCGCTCGGGGCCGCCGCGGCCGTCACGGCGGCGCAGGTAGCGCTCGAACTCCTCGGCGATGGCGTCGCCGCTCGCCTCCGGGGCGTCGACCGTGTCGCGCGCCTGCTCGAGCTGCTCGATGTAAGCCGCCATGTCCTCGTCGTCCTTCGCGAGCGCGTCGATCCCGCTCTCCCAGGCGGCGGCGTCCTCCACGAGCGAGCCGCGGTCGACGCTGAGCGCGAGGAACTCCTCGAGCTTCTGGATCAGCGCGAGGGTGGCCTTGGGGGAGGGCGCGTTGTGCACGTAGTGCGGCACGCTCGCCCAGATCGACAGCGACGGGATGCCAGCGCGCTCGGCGGCGTCGCCGAGCACCGAGAGGATGCCGACCGGGCCCTCATAGCTCGAGGCCTCGAGGCCGAAGCGCTCCTGCAGGTCGTCGTCCTCGCTCGAGGCGAACACCGAGATCGGTCGGGTGTGCGGCACGTCGGCGAGCATGGCGCCGAGGAACACGACGCCGGTCGCGTCGATGGCGAGCAGCTTGTCGACGATCTCCGCCGCGAACGTCTTCCAGCCCCGCGACGGCTCCGTGCCGAGCAGCAGGTGCGGCCCGTCGGCGGTCGGCGCGAACAGCGTCACCTCGGGCCACTCCAGCCGCCGGCGCCCGTCGTCGTCGATCGCGACGCTCGGCCGGTTGAACTGGTAGTCGAAGTAGTCCTCGCTCTCGACGGACGCGATCACGTGCGCCTCGAGCTGGTCGCGCAGCGCGCGCAGCACCCCGCTGGCGGCCTCGCCGGCGTCGTTCCAGCCCTCGAAGGCGACGACGACGACCGGTCCGCTGCCGAAGGCGCTCTGCTCTGCCACGCGGTGGCCCTCCTGCTCCCGCCGGCTGTCGCCGGCTATCCCACCAGGATAGGACGCCCTGCTCGGGAGCCGCCGGGACCGCCGTCCGTCCGCCGTAGACTCATCCGTCGTGACCGACGACCTCCCCGCCGCCGTCCTCTTCGACATGGACGGCACGCTCGTCGACACCGAGCCGTACTGGATGGAGGCCGAGACCGAGCTCATCGAGAGCTGGGGCGGCACCTGGACGCACGAGGACGCGCTGAGCCTCGTCGGCAACGGCCTCATGGACTCGGCGATGATCCTGCGCTCGCGCGGGGTCGACCTCGAGCCGCAGGCGATCATCGACCTGCTGACCGACCGGGTGCTGGCGCGCATCGACGAGCACGTGCCATGGCGCGACGGCGCCCGCGAGCTGCTCGCCGAGGTGCGCGCCGCCGGCATCCCGACCGCACTCGTCACGATGTCGATCGGCCGGATGGCGGAGCGCGTCGTCGCGGCGATGCCGGAGGGCTCGTTCGACGTGATCGTGCCCGGCGACGGCATCCCGGCCAAGCCGCTGCCCGATCCGTACCTCCTCGCCGCCGAGCGCCTCGGCATCGACGTGCGCGATGCCGTCGCCATCGAGGACTCGGAGCCCGGCGTCGCCTCGGCGGTCGCCGCCGGCGCCTCGACGATCGCGGTGCCGATGCACATCGCGCTGCCGGAGAGCCCCGCGTACACGCTGTGGGCCGACGGTCCCGCCGGCCGCGGGCTGGCCGACCTCGTGGCCGTGCACGCGACGAGGAGCCGGGCATGAGCGGCGAGCGCCGCCGGAGCGGCCCGTTCGCGCCGGGCGACCGCGTGCAGCTGACCGGCCCGAAGGGCCGCCTCAACACGATCACGCTCGAGGCGGGCAAGGACTTCCACTCGCACCGAGGCTTCGTGGCGCACGACGACCTGATCGGGCAGCCCGACGGCTCGGTCGTCGCGAGCTCGAGCGGCGACCACTACCTCGCGCTGCGCCCGCTGCTCGGCGACTTCGTGATGTCGATGCCGCGCGGCGCCGCGATCGTCTACCCGAAGGACGCGGCGCAGATCCTCTCGCTCGCCGACGTGTTCCCGGGCGCCACGGTCGTGGAGGCCGGCGTCGGCTCCGGCGCGCTGTCGCTCTGGCTGCTGCGCGGGATCGGGCCCGAGGGCCGGCTGCTCTCCTTCGAGCGCCGGCAGGAGTTCGCCGACATCGCCAGGGCGAACGTCGCCGCGTTCCTCGGCGCCGTGCCGGACAACTGGTCGATCGGCATCGGCGACCTGGCCGAGGCGCTGCCCGAGGCCGTCGAGCCCGGCACCGTCGACCGGGTCGTGCTCGACATGCTCGCGCCGTGGGAGTGCCTGCCCTCCGTGTCCGACGCCCTCCGCCCCGGCGGCGTGCTCATCTGCTACGTCGCGACGGTGACCCAGCTCTCGCGGGTCGCGGAGGCCATCCGCTCGACCGGGCTCTACACGCACCCGGATCCGGTGGAGACGCTCGTGCGCGGCTGGCACGTCGAGGGGCTCGCCGTGCGACCGGACCACCGGATGGTCGGGCACACCGGCTTCCTGGTCACGGCCCGCCGCCTGGCACCGGGTGCGGTGCTGCCGTCCCTGCAGCGCCGGGCCTCGAAGTCGGAGTACGACGACGAGGACGTGGAGCTCTGGACCCCGGGCGCCCTGGGCGATCGCGACCGCAGCGACAAGCGGCTCCGCCGGGTCGTCCGCGACGCCGAGGCGCTCGCCCGCGGCACGGGCGCCGACCCGGGGATCTCACCGGATCCCAGCCGATAGACTCGATCCGCTCATCCTCCGGAAGGACCCTCAGTGCGCCGCATCGCCTCCGTGCTCGCCGCCGCCGTCGTGCTCGCAGCCGGCCTGACCGCCTGCTCGACCACGGTCAACGAGTCGCGCGACAACGCCGTCTGCGGTCCGTACACGTCCGGCTCCTCGAGCGACGCCGTCAGCGCGCGCTGGTCGGCCGCCGGCCCGAAGGTCAGCTTCCCGACGCCGCTCGAGACGAAGCGCACGCAGCTCTCCGTGCTCCGCGAGGGCACCGGCACGCAGCTGCACGACGGCGACATCGCGCAGGTCGGCTACACGCTCTCCGTCGGCAAGACCGGCGAGGCGATCGAGACCTACGGCTACGACGTCTTCTTCCCGCGCACGGTCGGCCACGACGACGCCATCGGCAAGGCGCTCGAGTGCCGCACCGTCGGCACCCGGGTCTCGCTCGTGACGACGGCCGACGACCTCCTCGGCAAGGCCCAGGCGGAGCAGGCCGGCATCGCCGGCAGCACCGTGCTCGTCATGGCGTTCCAGGTGCTCGACGCGTTCCCCGGCAAGGCGGACGGCGTCAACCGCCTCCAGGACAACTCGCTGCCCGCGGTCGTCACCGCGACCGACGGCCAGCCCGGCATCGTGCTGCCGAACGTCAACAAGCCGCCGACCACGTTCCGCACCGCGGTCGTGAAGGCCGGCGGCGGCGCCGAGCTGAAGAAGGGCGAGAGCGCCCTGGTGCAGTACCAGTCGTGGACCTGGGACTCGACCGCGACGGTCGGCCAGTCGTCGTGGACGACCGCCCGCCCGCAGGTCGCGAAGGTCGGCGAGGTGCTGACGGGGAGCGACGGCACGTCGCTGCCGTTCCCGACCCGCCTCGCGGGCGAGACCGTCGGCTCGCAGGTGATGTTCGTCTACCCGGCCAGCCAGGGCTCGCAGACCACCGTCTGGGTGGTCGACATCCTCGGTGTCGTCGGCTGACGCGCTAGCCTGACTCCGCGGCGGACGGCTCGCCGCATGGACACGGCCGGGTGTCCTCCTCGACCATAGGATTCCTCTCGTGTCGGACACCCCCGCCCCGCGCATCCCCGTCGAAGAGCGCCTCTTCAGCCTCGTGCTCGCGCTCCTCGCGTCGGACGCCGGACTCACGAAGTCCGAGATCCTGACCGTCGTGCAGGGCTACCGCGGCCGCTACCGGCCCGGGCACGACAACTCCGCCCTCGAGCGCCAGTTCGAGCGCGACAAGGACGACATCCGCGACCTCGGCGTGCCGCTCGAGACGATCGAGGACCCGGGCGACCCCGGCAACAACCAGAACCTGCGCTACCGCATCCCGAAGGGCGCCTACGACCTGCCGCGCGACGTGCAGTTCTCGCCGGAGGAGCGCGCGCTGCTCGACCTCGCCGCGATGGTGTGGCGCGAGGGCGAGGTGGCGGGGGAGTCCCGCCGCGCGCTGATCAAGCTGCGCGGCCTGTCGGCGGCCGGGGAGGCGACCGGCCCGCTGCCGGTGATCGAGCCCCGGCTGCGGCTGCGGGACCCCGCGTTCGGCCCGCTCCGCGACGCCCTCGAGCGCCACCAGCTCGTGCGCTTCCCGTACCTCAAGCCGGGGGAGGCCGAGGCGCGCCAGCGCGAGGTGATCCCGCTCGCGGTCGTGCAGTACCAGGGCCGCTGGCACCTCTCCGCCGAGGAGCCGGACACCGGGCTGCGCAAGAACTTCCTGCTGCGCCGCATCGTCGGCAAGGTCGTGCTGAAGGGCGCGGCGCCCGCGCCGCGCACGGAGGGCGATTTCTACGCGGAGGCCGTCGCCGGCCTCGAGCGGGTCTGGAGCGAGAGCGTCGCCGAGGTGCGCACCGAGCCCGACACCGACGCAGCGCGCCGGCTGGGCCGCCGTCGCGGCGCGGAGGACCTCGGCGACGGACGGCTGCGGCTGCACTGGGTCGACCTGGCGATCCTCGCCGACGAGCTCGCCGCCTTCGGCCCCGAGGTGGTCGTGCTCTCGCCGCCGGAGCTGCGCGCCGCCGTCCTCGAGCGCCTCGAGCGGACGGAGGCCGAGCATGCCTGAGCCGGAGCAGCCGGAGCAGCCGAAGCGGAGCGCGAAGGCCGCCGCGAAGAATCCCGGGCGCCGCAAGCAGGCCGCGCCGCCGCTGACCGCCCGCGACCGCCTCGGCTTCCTGCTGACCCTGGTGCCCTGGCTCGTCGAGAACGACCGGGTGACCGTCGACCGCGCCGCCGCCCACTTCCGGGTGGCGCCGGAGGTCATCCGCGAGTCCGTGCGCCTCATCGCGATCAGCGGCGTGCCCGGCGACACCGCCGCGTACCAGCCCGACGACCTGTTCGACATCGCCTGGGACGACTTCGAGGAGCGCGACGAGATCGTGCTGACGAACCTCGTCGCGATCGACGACTCGCCGCGCTTCTCCGCCCGCGAGGCGGCCGCGCTCATCGCGGGCCTGCAGTACCTCTCCGCGCTGCCGGAGAACGCGGACTCCGCGGTGATCGCCACCCTGACCGCGAAGCTCTCGCTCGGCGCGAGCGGCGAGATCGCGCCGTTCGGCGTCGAGCGGGCGCCCGAGACGGACGCCACGCTCGCGCTCATCCGGTCGGCGCTCGAGCGCGGGGTGCAGGTCGAGCTCGACTACCGCAGCGCACGCGGCGAGACGGAGCGCCGCCGGGTGGACCCGCTGCGCCTCGAGAGCGTCGACACCGACTGGTACCTCCGCGGCTGGTGCCATTCCCGCGAGGCGCTGCGCACCTTCCGGCTCGACCGGATGGCCGACGTGCAGGTCACCGACGCGCCGATCGAGCACCGCGCCGACCAGGTCGCCCTGCCGGAGACGCTCTTCGAAGGGTCGCCCGACGACCTGCCGGTCGTGATCGAGGTCGCGCCGTCAGCCCTGCCGCTCGTCGAGGACTACCTGCAGGACGCGCCGACGAGCGAGCACGACGGCATGGTGCGGGCGAGCCTGCACGTCACGTCGTACGAGGCGCTCGCCCGGCTGGTGGCCGGGATGTCGGGCGTCGCGCGCGTCGTCGAGCCGCCGGAAGCCCGCGCGGCCGTCGCGGCCTGGGCGCGCGCCGCGGCCTCGCACTACGCGGGCTGAACGCGGCCCCGGCGCACCGGCGAACCGGTGGTTCCCGGGTTACACTGTCCCGACAACGTCGTCCCGACCCGAGGATTGAGGCCATGGGCATCTTCAGCAACCTGACCGGCTGGCACTTCCTGATCGTGCTGATCATCGTGCTGCTCATCTTCGGCGCGACCCGGCTCCCCGCTCTGGCTCGCAGCCTCGGGCAGTCCACCAAGATCCTCCGCGATGAGCTGAAGGACGGCGCGAAGGACGACACCAAGGTCGAGTCCACGAGCGCCGAGGCCCCGAAGAGCGAGGCCGCGTCGACGACGAGCGGCTCCTCCGACAAGACCTCCTAGTCTGGCGACGGTGGCCGCGGGCACCAGGCGGAGCCGCAATCCCGAAGGACGGATGTCCCTCATCCAGCATCTGCTGGAGCTCCGCAAACGACTGTTCTTCGCCGCGCTCGGCGTCCTGCTGGGCGCCGTCGCGGGGTTCTTCCTGTTCGACCCCGCATGGGAGTACCTGCAGACCCCGATGCGCGTCGTCGCGAACGCGAAGAACCACGGGCTCTCGAGCATCAACTACACGTCGATCTCGGGTGCCTTCGACGTGCGCATGCAGGTCGCGATCACGATCGGGCTGGTCGTCTCGAGCCCGGTCTGGCTCTATCAGGTGTTCGCCTTCGTCGTGCCGGGCCTGAACCGGCGCGAGAAGGGCTACATCTTCGGGTTCTTCTTCTCGGCCGTGCCGCTGTTCCTGCTCGGCTGCGCGGCGGGCTTCTTCGTGATGCCGCACATCGTCGAGCTCATGACGAGCTTCGCGCCGCCGAACGACACCACGATCATCGACGCGAAGAACTACCTCGACTTCGTGCTCAAGCTCGTGATCGCCACCGGCATCGCGTTCGTGCTGCCGGTGTTCCTCGTGCTGCTCAACTTCATGGGCATCATCGAGGGCAAGACCATCCTCAAGAGCTGGCGCTGGGCGATCCTCGCGATCACCCTGTTCACCGCCATCGCGACCCCGGCCGCCGACGTGCTGTCGATGTTCCTGCTCGCGGTGCCGATGGTCATCCTCTACTTCGCCGCAGTGGGCATCAGCATGGGCCACGACCGCATCGCCGCGCGCAGGAGGGCGGCGCTCGAAGCCGGCCAGTACGCATGAGCGCTCCGTCCCCGGCGGAGCGCTACGCGGCGTTCCGCGCGGGGCGCGGGTCGAAGCGGCTGGAGGCGTTCCGGGCGGGGCTGAGCTACGACCTCGACCCGTTCCAGCTCGCGGCGTGCCGCACGCTGGAGGAGGGCCGCAGCGTGCTCGTCGCCGCCCCGACCGGCGCGGGCAAGACGGTGGTCGCCGAGTTCGCGGTGAACCTCGCGATGTTCGAGGCGCGCGACAAGGTCTTCTACACGACGCCGATGAAGGCGCTGTCGAACCAGAAGTACGGCGAGCTCGTGCGCGACTACGGCAGCGATCAGGTCGGGCTGCTCACCGGCGACAGCAACGTCAACAGCTCGGCGCGCATCGTCGTGATGACGACCGAGGTGCTCCGCAACATGCTCTACGCGGACTCGCCGCTGCTGCGCGACCTCCGCTACGTGATCATGGACGAGGTGCACTACCTCGCCGACCGCTTCCGCGGGGCGGTGTGGGAGGAGGTCATCATCCACCTCCCGCCCGAGGTGCGGATGGTCTCCCTCAGCGCGACCGTCTCGAACGCCGAGGAGTTCGGCGACTGGCTGCAGGCCGTGCGCGGCGACACCGACGTGATCGTGTCGGAGGAGCGGCCGGTGCCGCTCGACCAGCACGTGCTCGTGCGCGCGAAGCTGCTCGACCTGTTCGACTCGTCGGGCACGGCGGCCACGAACCGGGTGAATCCGGAGCTCGCGCGGCAGGCCTCGATCGGCGTCCGCGAGAGCGGGGGCTACCGGGGCGGGGGCCGCGGCGGCAACCACCGGCGCGGATCGGGCGGATCCGGCTCGGAGGGCACGCGCTCGTGGAGCGAGACGCGGGGGGAGCGGGTCGAGCGGCCCGAGATCATCAAGATGCTCGAGGGGCGCAACCTGCTGCCCGCCATCTTCTTCGTGTTCAGCCGCATCGGCTGCGACAGCGCCGTGAAGCAGGTGGTGCGCTCCGGCCTCCGCCTCACCGAGGCGTGGGAGCGCGACGAGATCCGCGCGATCGCGGAGGAGCGCTGCCGGAGCATCCGCGACGAGGACCTCGGCGTGCTCGGCTACTGGGAGTGGCTCGAGGGCCTGACCCGCGGCGTCGCAGCCCACCACGCCGGGCTGCTGCCGGCCTTCAAGGAGGTCATCGAGGAGCTGTTCCAGCGCAAGCTCGTCAAGGTCGTCTTCGCGACCGAGACGCTCGCGCTCGGCGTGAACATGCCCGCGCGCACGGTGGTGCTCGAGAAGCTGGAGAAGTTCAACGGCGAGAGCCGGGTGCCGATCACGCCGGGGGAGTACACCCAGCTCACCGGCCGCGCCGGCCGCCGCGGCATCGACGTCGAGGGCCACAGCGTCATCCAGTGGACGAACGGGATGAACCCGCAGGCGGTCGCCTCGCTCGCCTCCCGCCGCAGCTACCCGCTCAACTCGAGCTTCCGGCCGACCTACAACATGGCGGTCAACCTCATCGAGCAGTTCGGCCGCGATCGCACCCGCGACGTGCTCGAGTCGTCGTTCGCCCAGTTCCAGGCCGACCGAGCCGTCGTCGACCTGGCGCGCATGGTGCGGTCGCAGGAGGAGTCGCTCGCCGGCTACGGGCAGGCGATGACCTGCCATCTCGGCGACTTCGCGGAGTACTCCGGCATCCGCCGCGAGCTCAGCGACCTCGAGCGCAAGGCGTCGCGGGACCGCGCCGCGAGCCGCTCCGACCAGGACAAGCGCCAGCGCCGGATGCAGGAGCTGCGCCGCCGGATGAAGCAGCACCCGTGCCACGCCTGCGCCGAGCGCGAGGCGCACTCGCGGTGGGCGGAGCGCTGGTGGCGCCTCAAGCGCGAGACGGACGGCCTCCGCCGCCAGATCGACGGCCGCACAGGCGCGGTCGCCCAGGTCTTCGACCGCGTCGGCGAGGTGCTGCTCGAGCTCGGCTACCTGACCGGCTCCGGCTCGGAGATCACCGTCGCGCCCGACGGGCGGCTGCTGCGCCGCATCTACGGCGAGCGCGACCTGCTCGTGGCCGAGTGCCTGCGCCTCGGACTGTGGGACGACCTCGACGCGGCAGCCCTCGCCGCGATCGTCAGCGCGCTCGTCTACGAGCCGCGACGCGAGTCGCCCGACTCGGGCACCCAGCTGCCGCGCGGACCCTTCCGCGAGGCGCTCGAGGCCACCGAGACGGTGCAGCAGCGCCTCAGCGTCCTCGAGGCCGAGCACCGCCTGCCGGAGAGCGACGCGCCGGCCCCCGGCATCGCGCTGGCCACCTACCGCTGGGCGCAGGGCGCGCGACTCGACAGCGTGCTCCGCGACGCCGATCTGGCCGCCGGCGACTTCGTGCGCTGGATGAAGCAGGCCATCGACCTCCTCGATCAGATCTCGCTCGTCGCGGCGGGGGAGACGGGCCGCACCGCCAGGAAGGCGATCGACGGCATCCGGCGCGGCATCGTCGCGGACAGCATGGTCGCCTGATGGCCGACCTGCTGCGGCGCGGCGCCCGCGTGCCCGGGCTCGGACGCGGCATCGCCGCGGAGGCCGCGCCGCCGAGCGCGCCGCCGCTGCCCTTCCCCGCCGCCCTCGTCGCGGCCGCCGCCGGCGGCGCCTCGCTGCTCGCCGCCTCCTCGCCGTACGACGTCTGGCCGCTCGCGATCGTCGGGGTGGCGCTGCAGCTGCTCGCGCTGCAGGGTCGCCGCGCCGGCAGCGCCGCCCTCGTCGGCGCGGTGTTCGGCGCCGCGTTCTGGTACGCGCACATCTTCTGGGCGACGGAGTTCCTCGGCCTGCTGCCGTGGGGCGCGCTCGCGACCCTGATGACCCTCTGGAGCGCCGCGGGCGCCGTGCTGATCGCCCTGGCCTACCGGTGGCTCCCGAGCGCCTGGCCGGGCGCCTGGACCCGCCTGCTGCTGCTCCCGGTCGTGGTCGGCGGGCTCTGGACGCTGCGGGAGGGCATCTCGAGCACCTGGCCCTACGGCGGCTTCTCGTGGGGCCGCGTCGCGTTCAGCCAGGCGAGCGGCCCGATCGCGCCGCTGTTCTCGTGGCTCGGCGTCGCCGGCGTGACGTTCGCGATCGTCGCCGCGACCGCCGTCGCGCTCGAGGCGGCGCGCGAGGCCCGGATCGCGGGCCTGCTCCGCGGCGCGGTCGTCGTGCTCGTCGCGATCCTGCTCGTCGGGGTGCCGCGCTTCCCGACGACGCCCGACGGCACGGTGCGGGTCGGGGCCGTGCAGGGCAACCCGAAGTCCGGCTACTTCGACCCGCCCGAGTACCAGGGCGACATCCTCCGCGCGCAGCTCCAGGCCTCCACGCCGATCCTCGGCGACGACCTCGACGTGCTGCTCTGGCCGGAGGGCTCGTCCGACCTCGACCCGAACCGGGTGGCCGAGGCGGCGCGGGTGTTCGACGGGCTCTCCGAGCGGATCGACGGCCCGGTCATCGCGGCGACGGTCACGACCCACGGCGGCGAGTACTTCAACACGTCGTTCGAGTGGGTCGCCGGCAAGGGCATGGTCGACCACTACGACAAGCGCCACCCGGTGCCGTTCGGCGAGTACATCCCCGACCGCGCGTTCTGGCGCCCGTTCGCACCCGACCTCATCGATCTGGTGCAGCGCGAGTACACACCCGGCACGACGGATGCCGTCATGGATCTCGGCAGGGTCGTCGCGGGCATCTCGATCTGCTTCGACATCGTCGACGACCAGCTCGTGCGCGACACGGTCGACCAGGGCGCCGGCGTCATCTTCGCGCAGACGAACAACGCCGACTTCATCGGCACCGACGAGAACCTGCAGCAGCTCGCCATCGCCCGCATCCGCGCCATGGAGACCGGCCGCGCGGTCGTCAACATCTCCACGGTCGGCACGAGCGGCGTGATCCTGCCCGACGGGCGCGTGACCCGCCAGGGCCCGATCGACACCCCGTACACGATCGTGACGGATGTGCCGGTGCGCACGGGCACGACGCCCGCGGTGCTGCTCGGGCGCCAGTTCGAGCAGCTCGTCTGCGGCGTGGGCCTCACCGTGCTGCTCGCGGCGTTCGCCGCGACGCGCGGCCGCCGCGCCACCCGGCCTCCGGGCACGCCGAAGCGCCGGCGGGGCTGAGCCCGCCGGCGCGCTGAGGTGTGCTGGTGCTGGTGCGGTCTAGGCCGCGCCGCGCCGGGCGCGGAGCACCTGAAGGCGCTCCTCGAGGAGCTCCTCGAGCTCCGGGATGGTACGCCGCTCCAGCAGCATGTCCCAATGGGTGCGCGGGGCCTTCGCCTCCGCCTGCTCGAACTCGACGAGCTCGCCGTCGTCGCCGACGAGGCGCCCCTCGAGTCCGTTCTTCGGCGACTCCCACTTCTCCGGGACGTCCGCGTCAGCCGCGAACATCACCTCGAAGAGGGTGCCGTCGTCCGTGCGGTAGATGCTCTTCTTGCGGGGAGAGAACTCGACGCCCTCTTCGCTCTGCAGACTCTGTGATCCGAGCCGCATCCCCCGCAGACTGCGATCAGCCATCGTGTGGCCTCCTTCTGTCTGTGCCGACTCCGTTCTAACGACAGATTCGTCCCGGACATGCCCGTCGGCGGCCCGTTCCAGGGCTTTCCCAGCGGATGCGGGGCGCCGCCTCACCTCCGGGCGGCGACCACCTCGAGCGCGAGGTCCGCGCGATCGCTGATGATCGCGTCCGCGCCGGCGTCGAGGAGCCGCCGCATCTCGGCCGGATCGTCGATCGTCCAGTAGTGCACCTCCACCCCCGCGCGGTGCAGGGCGGCGATGATCCGGGGGCTCGAGGTCGACAGCGGCCCGTAGTGCGACGGGATCTGCACCGCGTCGACGCCGCGCAGCCCGAGCCGCGCCAGCCCGGCCCAGCCGAGCACGCCGCCGACGATCGCGAGCAGAGAGCCGCGCGACGACGCAGAGGTCGCCACGCCGGGCAGCAGCGCGACCGCGGCACGGCGGCGGGTGTCGTCGAACGACGCGATGAGCACGCGGTGCACGGCTCGGGCCTCGGCGATGGCCGCGGCCGCGGGCGCCGCCGCGCCGGCCGTCTTCACGTCGATGTTGAGCCGGGCGTCGGGGAAGCCGTCGAGCAGCTCCGCGAGGGAGCAGAACCCCTGGCCCTCGCCGAGCGGAACGTCGCGCAGCTCGCGCATCGTCAGCTGGTCGATCCGCACGTCGCGGTCGGCGATCCGCCGCAGGTCCGGATCGTGCGCGATCACCGCGACGCCGTCCGCCGTCACGTGCACGTCGGTCTCGAGGTACTCGGCGCCCGCGGCGAGCGCCGAGGCGAACGCGAGCAGCGTGTTCTCGGGCGCGGTCGTGTGCAGACCGCGATGGGCCAGCACGCGCGGCGTCGCGGGCGCGAACCAGCCCGCGCCCGCCTCAGCCGGCTGCCGGCGGCGTGTCACGCGGCTGATCGCGCGGCGCGAAGAAGCCCTCGCCGATGCCCTTGAGGGCCTCGGTGAGCTCGCTCGGGATGATCCAGAGCTTGTTGCTCTCGCCCTCCGCGAGCTTCGGCAGGGTCTGCAGGTACTGGTAGGCCAGCAGCTTGGAGTCCGGGTCGCCCTCGTGGATGGCGCTGAAGACGGTCTGGATGGCCTCCGCCTCGCCCTGGGCGCGCAGCACGGCGGCCTTCGCGTCACCCTCCGCGTTGAGGATGGACGCCTGCCGGGCGCCCTCCGCCTGGAGGATCGCGGCCTGCTTCGTGCCCTCGGCCGTGAGGATCTGGGCGCGGCGGTCGCGCTCGGCGCGCATCTGCTTCTCCATCGCCTCGCGGATCGTCGACGGCGGCTCGATGGACTTGAGCTCGACGCGGCCCACGCGGATGCCCCACTTGCCGGTCGCCTCGTCGAGCACGACGCGGAGCTGGCCGTTGATGTTGTCGCGACTGGTCAGCGCCTCCTCGAGGTTCAGACCGCCCACCACGTTGCGGAGCGTCGTGATCGTGAGCTGCTCGACCGCGCCGAGGTAGTTGGCGATCTCGTAGGTCGCCGCACGCGCGTCGTTGACCTGGAAGTAGACGACCGTGTCGATCGACACCACGAGGTTGTCCTCGGTGATGACGGGCTGCGGCGGGAAGCTGACGACCTGCTCGCGCATGTCGACGAGCGGCCGCAGCCGGTCGATGAACGGCACGAGGAGGTTCAGGCCCGGGGTGAGCGTCTTGTGATAGCGGCCGAGCCGCTCGACCACCCCGGCATAGGCCTGCGGGATGATCCGGATGGACCGGAAGATCGTCGTCAGCACGAAGATGACGACGACGATGACGACGATCACGAGGATGATCGCGCCGAACAGATCGCCGGAGTTCACGAGACGGTCCTTTCTGCGGGGGAGACCACGGCCGTGGCGCCCTCGATGGAGATGACGACGACGCGGTCGCCCTCGTCCGGGGCGATGCCCCCGGCGGTCTGGAGGCGCGACGTCCACGTCTCGCCGTTCGCCAGCTTCACCTGGCCGGCGCCGTCGACGAAGCGGCGCACGACGGTGCCGCTCTGGCCGAGCAGGGCGTCGACGTTGCTCCTCGCCGGATCCGCCCCGCGGTGCAGCCGACGGTGCAGCGGCGGGCGCACGAGGAACAGCAGGATCACGGCGAGCACGCCCGCGACGATCACCTGCAGCCACCAGGGCGCGCCGACCAGGCCGCTGACGAGGCCGCCGATGCCGCCGATCGACAGCATGAGGAACGTGAAGTCGAGCGTGAGCATCTCGATGACCGCGAAGATCAGGATGAGCGCGATCCACGCCACCCACGCCCAGGATGTGATCAGGTCGCCGTCCATCCGGCACCTCCCAGCGTCGATGATGTCTCGACTCCCAGCATAGACGGCGGAGGTGTGCGCGAGCCGGGACCCGCGAGCGTCCGGCGGTCCCGCCGTTGGTAGTGTCGGACCCCGTGAGCGACCCCCAGACCCCCGGCCCCCTGACCCCCGGCGCGCTCGACGGCGTCCGCGCCCTCGTGACCGGCTCGTCTCGCGGCATCGGCGCCGACACGGCGAGCTACCTGGCCGCCGCGGGCGCGAAGGTGGTCGTCAACTACCGCCAGAAGGCGCCCCGCGCGCTCAAGGTGGTCGCGGGCATCGAGGAGGCGGGCGGCGAGGCGATCGCGATCGCGGCCGACCTGACCGATCCGGCCTCCGTCGGCGAGATGCTCGGCACCGTCGCCGAGCACTGGGGCGGCCTCGACCTGCTCGTGCTCAACGCCTCCGGCGGCATGGAGTCCGGCATGGGCGAGGACTACGCCCTGCGGCTCAACCGCGACGCGCAGGTGAACGTGCTCGAGGCGGCCCTGCCGCTCATGCCCGCCGGCGCCCGTGTCGTGTTCGTCACGAGCCACCAGGCCCATTTCATCGCCACCACGCCGACGATGCCGGAGTACGAGCCGGTCGCCCGCTCGAAGCGCGCCGGCGAGGACGCGCTGCGCGAGCGGCTGCCCGAGCTGGCGGCGAAGGGCGTCGAGTTCGTCGTCGTCTCCGGCGACATGATCGAGGGCACGATCACGGCGACGCTGCTCGAGCGGGCGAACCCGGGCGCCATCCAGTCGCGTCGCGACACCGCGGGGCGGCTGTACCGCGTCGACGAGTTCGCGGCCGAGGTCGCCGCGGCGGCCGTCGACCCGATCCCGGCCGGCCACACCCGCTACGTCGGCGACATCAGCGACTTCCAGGCCTGACCCGCCCGCGATGCCGAACGCCCGCGCGCACCGGCTCACCAGCCGGGTCCTGCTGTCCGACGAGGACGGCCGCATCCTGCTGTTCCTGACCGCGGCGCCGGACACCTCAGGCGCATCGCGCTGGATCACGCCCGGCGGGGGAGTGGATCCGGGGGAGGACCACCGCGCGGCGGCCGTGCGGGAGCTCTTCGAGGAGACCGGGCTCGCCGTCGACGGCGCCGAGCTCGGCGATCCGGTGCTCGCCGAGGACTTCATCGTGGCCTGGGACTCCGCCGACCACGACACCGGCCACGTCGAGTTCTACGCGCTGCGCACCGCGGCCTTCGAGCCCTCGAGCGCGCACTGGACCGACGAGGAGCGCGTGGACGTCAGCGGCTGGCGCTGGTGGGTGCCAGCCGACCTCGAGCGCAGCGGCGAGCCCTACGAGCCGCTGACCCTGCCCGCACTGGCGCGGGATGCGATCGCCAGGACCACGACACCCGACGAGAAGGGCTGAACCCGATGGCCGAGACCGATCACCGCCGGCGCCTCAAGCGCCTGGAGGACCAGGAGCGCAAGCTCGTCTTCCCCGACTTCTCCCATGCCGACGCGTGGCGCCTCGGCACGATGCTGGTCGGCATCGCCGCCGAGCGGAGCCTGCCGGTCGCCGTGCGCATCACGATCGGCGATCAGATCGCCTTCCACGTCGGGATGCCGGGGTCGAGCGCGGACAACGACGACTGGCTCGCCCGCAAGGAGCGCACCGTGCGGCGCTTCGGCGTGAGCACCTTCCTGCTCCGCACCCGCGGCGATGCGTCGGGCCGCGACTACGCCGAGCTCGACCGCTCCCTGTACGCGGTCGCGGGCGGCTGCGTGCCCATCCGCACCGCCGCCGGAGCCCTGCTCGGGACGGTCGGGGTGTCCGGTCTCTCGCAGGCGGACGACCACGCGCTCGTGCTCGACGCGATGATGCAGTTCCTCAAGGAGCCGGCGCCTGAGGGCTGACCCTGAGCCCATGCCCCGAGCGGCATGTAGTTGATATCCGCTCGTTATCGACACGGGCATCCGGGGTCGATCCGGTCCGCTAGCTTCGGGTCATGAGGACTTCTCTGGCCAGGATCGCGGTCGTCGCCGTGCTGGCGACGGGCCTGCTCGGACTGGCGGCGGCACCGGCCTCCGCAGCGCCGATCGCCGGCCGGGCGAAGGCACTGTCGGTCGGCGGCGGGGCGATCAAGGCCGAGTACGGCCAGGATTGGACCGTCGACGGCTCGATCAGCTGCGGGAGCGTGGGCACCCTGTCCGTCGCCGAGAACGCGAAGCAGCTCTACAGCACGACCTACAGCGGCTTCTACTCGCCCACGTTCGGCTTCGGCTCGTTCTACTTCGCGCCGCTCTCCGTGGGGACGCACACGCTCACCATCACCGTGCAGCCCGCCTTCGGCTGCTCGGTCGAGAGCGGGACCGTGTCGGTCACGATCACGAAGGCGCCGCTGACGTTCGACGCGCGGATCGCGGCCGACCCCAACGCGCCCGGCAACGCGATCATCACCTCGCAGGGCATCGGCGACTTCATGGACCGGCTGACGCCGGCCATCTACCGCGACGCGAACAGCGCCCGCTTCCCGGCCGGCACCTGGAAGATCTCGGTGATCGACGACACCGGCGCCGTCGTGCACGACGACACGATCACCGGCAAGCTCGGCGACCCCGGCTACGTGAGCGCCTACTGGCTGCAGGCGCCGGAGGACGCGAAGCTCACCGCGTCGGTCGACTTCACGCCGTCCGGCTCGACGGCCGGCGACTTCGACGTCACCCAGCCGGATCCGTTCGGCTACACGACCGGCCAGTCGACGAACGCGGGCCTCACGAAGCCGGCCGACGACGGTCCGCCGCGGAGCACCACGCCGACCGGCTTCACGCTGCCGTTCTGGTCGCTGCTCGCCGCCGGGGTGCTGGCCGCCGCCGCCGTCGCGGTCGGCGTCGTGTTCGCCGTCCGGCTGCGTCGCCGGCTCCACCGACTCGACGAGCTCGAGTCCGCGCTGATCCAGGAGGCTCCCCGTGCGTCGGCGTGATGCGATCGCGGCGGCGGTCCTCGTCCCCGTCCTGGCCCTCGCGGGTCTGCTCGTCGCGACCCCGGCGAGCGCCGCGGACGGGGTGTCGACGGTGACCTCGTTCCCGTCGGAGAGCACCGTCAGCATCGCCTTCGGCGACGCCTGGGTGGTGCCGATCAAGGTCACGGTGCGCGCGGTCTACCAGGACGGGTCCGTGCCGAGCGCGAACGTGCCGCTGCCGCCGGTGCCGTCCAACTCCGGCACGATCGACGTGACGATGGACGGCGCGCCCGGCGTCTGGGCGTCGCAGCTGCCGCTGCAGCCCGGCGGCGTCGCCTACCTGTCGCAGCCGGCCGCGATGGCGCCGCTGAGCACCGGCACGCACACCTTCGAGGCGATCTACAACCCGGCGGCCGGATCCGGCTATGCGTCGAGCAAGACGGCGGGCTTGCTGACGATCGAGGTGAAGGGCTTCACCATCGACGTGCAGTCGCGCATCGTCGACGACCCGGCCACCGTGACCGAGCCGACGCTCCAGCTCGCCCTCGACGGCACCTGGCTCGACGGCCACGACGGCAAGGCCCCCGAGGGCACCTGGGCCGTGACCGTCACCGATGCCGCGAGCGGCAAGACCGTGCTGCGCCGCGGGCTCATCCAGAAGCCCGAGGCCGCGGCGACGATCTCGATCCCGTTCGGGTACCGCACCGACCCCGGGCGCCGGTACCGCGTCGCGGCGGTGTTCGCGCCGGCCATCTGGCTGGCGCCGGGCATCGCGACGACGCAGGCTGAGGACATCGGCTACGCCACGAGCGCCCCGGCACCGCTGGCCTTCCTCGTGAACCCGGTCGGCATGCCGATGTGGGTCGGGATCGTCATCGGCGCCGCCGTGCTGCTGCTCCTCGGCGCGGCCGTGCTGCAGGTCGTCGCGGCGTCGCGCGCCGACCGCCGCATCGAGGCGATCGAGTCGGGCGAGATCCAGGCCGTCGCGCCGGCCTGGGGGGTGTCGGGCACCGCCGACTCGGCGACGCCGACCTGGGGCTCGTCGGATGGCGCCGAGGAGCCGAAGCGCCGCGACGACTCCGGCATGGGGTACTGACCCGCGACACGCGGTCCGCACGGACGTCATCGCTCGCACCGCGGGTGCTCGCCGTGGTCGAATGCGTCCGTGGCCGTCCGCACGAGCGTCGAGGTCTGGATCGTCCGCGCGACGGCGGAGGGCGACCGCGTGCTGCTGCTCCGCAAGCGCGGCCGCACCGAGGGGCCGCGCCCGCATCCGCCGTTCTGGCAGCCGGTGACCGGGGGAGTCGAGGCGGGCGAATCGCACGAGGACGCCGCCCGGCGCGAAGTGCTCGAGGAGACCGGCATCGGCATCGACGCGGACGCCCTGTCGGTCGCCGTGCCGGAGTTCGAGGTGGTCGTCGACGCCGAGCTCACCGTGCGCCGGCGCGTCTTCACGGCGTGGACGGCCCGGTCGGAGGTGGAGCTCGACGGCGTCGAGCACGACGACTGGCGCTGGTGCGCACCGGACCAGGTCGAGCCCGCGCTGTCGTGGCCGAGCAGCCGGACGACGTGGGGCGTCGTGCGCGGCACGCTCGATCCACTCGGCGGCTGAGCAGGATCTCGGCGATCGCGACGACTCCACCTCTCGAGCCACTGTACCGATAATGCGCATTATGTCAGTACGAACAGATCACGGCGTCTGAGGATCCCCCTCCGCAGGACGGGTTCCGTACCCTGAAGCGCATGATCTCGCTCGTCCTCCCCGACCGCGACCGACGCGATTCGTGGCTGGCGGCGATCGACGAGTTCGACGGGGCGGTCCTGCACGGCTTCGCCGCCGTCGGCTTCGACGCGCTCGAGCTGCACGAGCCGGACGTCTTCGACCGCTGGCTCGAGCGCGAGATCGCGCAGCGCACCCGCGGACTGGACGGCTTCGTGCCCGCGACCGCCTGGTGGATCGTCGACGACGACGCCCCGTCCGAGGTGCTCGGCTCGATCCACCTCCGCCACCGGCTGAACGACTGGCTGCTCGCCGAGGGCGGGCATATCGGCTACGGGATCCGGCCGAGCGCCCGCGGTCGCGGCGTGGCGACGGCAGCCCTCCTGCTGATCCTCCGGGAGGCCCGTCACCTCCGTCTCGATCGCGTGCTCGTCGTGTGCGAGTCGGACAACCCGGCCTCGCGAAGCACGATCCTGGCCGCCGGCGGAGTGCTCGAGAACACGGTCGGCGCGAAGGAGCGCTACTGGATCGACCTCGACGCCGAGGCGAACGGCGGGCTGTCATCCTGACAGGTGCCGCACGTCCCCCAGCAGCCGCAGCTCCCGGTTGCCGAACGGGTTCTCGTCGCTGAGCACCGTGATGCTGCCGGTCGGCGCGCGGAACGCCGCCCAGGCGCCGGCCTCGACCGGCAGCCGCAGCCAGTGCGCGATCAGCGGCGTCACGCTGCCGCCGTGGGTGACGACGACGCGGTGCGCGGCAGGATCCTCGTCCACGCGGCGGGCGGCCCGGTCGACGCGCTCGATCCACTCGCGCTTCGTCTCGGCACCGTCGATCCCCTCGTCGTGATCGAGGCGCTGATCGGCGGTGGCCGCTCCCCCGGGCGGGAATGAGAAGCGCTCATCCAGCCAGGCCTGCGGACGGCCGTGCGCATCGCCGTACGACTTCTCCCGCAGATCCGCATCCTCGATCGTCCCGACGCCGAGCGCCGCAGCGATCGGCTCGGCGGTCTGCCGGGCCCGGACGAGCGTCGAGGTGCGCACCGACACCGACTCGCCCGCCGGGATCAGCTCACGCAGGCGCGCCGCGATCGCCGCGGCGTGCGCGCGGCCCCGGTCCGTCAGGTGCGAGTCGGTCCAGCCGCCGACTCGCCGCTCGACGTGATGCGCCGCCTCCGGATGCACCACCGCGTAGATCGTCGCCATGTCCCCAGCGTGCCAGTCCCCGCCGATGCGGCTCCATCCCGGCGCTACTCCCCCGGCCCCCCGACCGGTCCCTCCCCCGCGATGACGAGCTCGCGCGTGGCCCTCGTCATCGCGACGTAGCGGTCGACGGCCCCGGTCACACCCCTCCCCCAGCGCTCCGGCTCGATCAGCACGACGAGATCGAACTCGAGCCCCTTCGCCGCCGCCGGCGTCAGCGTCCGGACGCGTCCGGACGGATGGGGCACCCGTTCCTCCCCCGCGTCCGCCGCGATCACGCAGGCGGTGCCCTCATCGTGACTGACGACCCAGTCGTCGAGGATTCCTCGGACAGCGCCGGTGGGCACCCGGCGGACCGGCAGCCCGCTCGCGCGCACCGAGGTCGGCACGTTCGCGTCCGGGACGGCCGAGCGGATGACCGGCTCCGCCTCCGCCATGATCTCCTCCGGCGTGCGGTAGTTCACGGTCAGCGACGCGACCTCGGCGTGCGGGATGCCCGCACGCGCGAGCCGCTCCGTCCACGAGTCGGCGAACCCGCGTCGCGCCTGCGCGCGGTCTCCCACGATCGTCAGGCTGCGCGACGGGCAGCGGCTCAGCAGCATCGACCACTCGGCGTCGCTGAGCTCCTGCGCCTCGTCGACGACGATGTGGGCGAACGGGCCGGCGAGCTCGTCCGGCGCCGCTCCCCGCCCCTCCTCGAGCAGCCGCTCGCGGAGATCGTCGTGCACGAGCATCGCCATGACGCCCTCGCCGTGCCGGTCCGCGTCGATGAGGTCGTCGATGACCTCGGCGCGACGCTGCCGCTCGAGCGCGACCGCGGCCTCGTCACGTCGGCGTCGACGCAGGTCCTCGGGGTCGCCGATCCGGCGCCGGGCCGCGTCGAGCAGGGGCAGGTCGGCCTCGGTCCAGGCGCGCGGCTCGGCGCGCTGCAGCAGGAGCACCTCCTCGTCGGACAGCCCCGGCGCGCAGCGCCGCAGCCATCCGGGCGACGACCAGAGGTCGGCCACGACGCCGGCCGGGTCGAGCACCGGCCAGGCCGCGGCGAACGCCGCACGGAGGTCCGGGCTCTGCGCGAGCGCCCGGTGCACCGGCCCCACGGGCTCGCCGTCGGCGGCCCGCTCGGCGACGATCGCGAGCAGCTCGGCCCAGACCTCCTCCCGGGCATCGTCGTGCGGCACGCCCGGCTCCGCGGCGTCGAACGCACGCCGCCAGTCCTCGGGCTCCACCTCGACGTCGACCCAGTCGGTCTCGACCATCGTCGGCTGCGCCGGCGGACGCTCGAACCACCGGACGGCGCGCTCGACGGCGTCGACGAGCTCGCGCGAGCCCTTGAGCGCCGCGACCCGCACGTCCGGCTCGGGCACGGCGGCGACGCCCTCCGCCACGAGCTCGGGCAGCGTGGCCAGGCGCACGCCCTCCTCGCCGAGACTCGGCAGCACGTCGGCGACGTAGTCGAGGTAGGCCGGGCTCGGCCCGACGACCAGCACGCCGCCGTGGCGGCGCGACATCCGGGGGTCGGAGTAGAGCAGGTAGGCGGCGCGGTGGAGCGCCACGACCGTCTTGCCGGTGCCGGGTCCGCCGTCGACGACGAGCGCGCCGCGGCCGTCTGCGCGGATGATCGCGTCCTGGTCGGACTGGATGGTGCCGAGCACATCCCGCATCCGTGCCGACCGCTCCCCCGCGAGGCTCGCGAGGAAGGCGGACTGGTCGTCGAGTGCGGCGCCCGCGGTCTCGGCGCCGGGGGCGAGCGCCTCGTCCCAGTAGTCCGTGATGCGCCCGCGGGTCCAGCGGTACCGACGCCGGCTCACGAGCCCGAGCGGGTCGGCCGTCGTGGCCCGGAAGAACGGCGCCGCGGCGGGCGAGCGCCAGTCGACGAGCAACCGCTCCCCCGCCGGGTCCGCGAGTCCGAGCCGTCCGATGTAGACGGGTCGCGCCTCGCCCTCGAGCACCATCCGGCCGAGGCAGACATCGAGCCCGTAGCGACGCAGCGCACGAAGCCGCGACTCCAGCCGGCGCACCTCCTGGTCGCGGTCGAGCGCGCGCTGACCGCCGCCTCCCGGGGCTCGCAGCTCCGCCGCGAGCCGGTCGGACAGCTCGGCGGCCGTCGACGCGAGGTGCCCGGCGAGCCGCTCGAACTGCTGCGCGTCGTCGCCGATCAGCGCCGGATCGCGCTTCGCGGCGAGTCGGTCGGGCAGGGCGAAGGGCGAGGACGGGAGGGCGTCGAGGCGGGGCACGGTTCGGCATCCTGCACCCGCACCGGGGTCTTGCGGCAAGTCCCCCGTCGCGAGCTACTCTGGAGATGCAGGCGGAGACCGCACGATCCGACTCCGGATCATCGGTCTGGGACCGCGGCGATCGCGTCGATCTCGACGAGCACGCCCGGCCGCGCCGGCATCACGGCGACCACCGTCACTGCGGTGCGGAACGGCCATTCCTCCCGCGATGCGGCGTAGGCGGCCGTCGGATCGACGCCCGTCGTGAGGTGGATGGTGAGCCGCGCGACGTTCGCCGGCGACGTGCCGGCCGCCTCGAGCACGGCCTTGACGTTGCGCAGCGCCTGGGCGGTCTGCGGCCCGAGCCCGTCGAGCAGCGTCCCGTCGGCATCGATGCCGTTCTGGCCGCCGACGTACAGCGTCCGGCCGGGCGGAGCGATCATCCCCTGCGCGAAGGCGGGGCTGGTCGGGATGGACGCCGGATCGACGGCGACGAGCAGGCTGGTCATGGGAGCTCCTTCCGCTGCGGTCAGCCTCCCGCGCTCCCCCGACATCCGGCGCCCCATCCGAGCAGGATCGGAGAAGCGCCGGTCGAGCGCCCTTCGCATACTGGACGCGAGCCGCCGGAGCGCGGATCGATCGACGAGGAGGAGTCGCCATGCCGACGAAGCAGAGCGAGAACGGCTTCAGCGACGCGGAGAAGTCCGCGATGAAGGAGCGCGCCGCCGAGTCGCGCCGCCGCGCGAAGGCGTCGCCGGAGGAGCTCGAGGCCGAGCAGCTCGAGAAGATCGCGGCGATGGCGCCGCACGACCGCGCCCTCGCGACCCGCGTGCACGAGCTGGTGAAGGAGCACGCGCCGCAGCTCAGCGCGAAGACCTGGTACGGCATGCCCGCCTATCAGAACGCCGCCGGCAAGACCGTCGTGTTCTTCCAGGACGCCGCCAAGTTCAAGTACCGCTACGCGACGCTCGGCTTCCAGGACGCGGCGAGCATCGACGAGGGCGGCTTCTGGCCGACGAGCTGGGCGCTCGCCGAGATGACCCCGGAGGTCGAGCGGCGCATCGCCGAGCTGCTCCGCCGCGCGGTCGGCTGACGCGCGCTCCGGCGCACCTCCGCGTCCGGTCCGATGGATCGGCCGAGCGGATGACGACCGCGATCCGGCGCCCCGGATAGCGTCCGACGAGTGACGGGTATCCAGGGGGACGACGAGACGGCGACCGGCCGCTCGGTCGCGTGGGTGCTGCTCGCGTTCGCGGCCGTGCTGACCGTCGTCGCGGCGGGCGGTTCGGAGGATGTCGCACGGCGCGTGCTGCGGATCGGCTGCTGGTACGCGAGTCCCGCCGGCCGCGCTCGACCCGATGGCGACGAGCGGCGGCCGGCGGGCGGGCTCAGCCCTCGACGGTGATGCCGTCGAGCTCGGCCAGGTCGCCGTCGGCGATCGTGAAGTCGAGCTGCGCGTTCTCCCGGATGCGGTCCGGCGTCACCGACTTCGGCAGCGGGAGCACGTCCTTCTCGATCAGGTAGCGCAGCGCGAGCTGCGCGACCGTGACGCCGGCGCGGTCGGCGATCGCCTTGATCCGGTCGTCGCCGAGCAGTCCGCCGGTCTGCAGCGGCGAGTAGCCCTCGACGAGGATGTCGTTCGCCTGCGCGAACGCGGTCGTCTCGGCCTGGGTGCTGCCGACGAACCAGCGGATCTGGTCGGCGTGCGGCACGATCGACGTCGAGTCGATGAGCGACTCCAGGTCGGCGACCACGAAGTTCGAGACGCCGATGGAGCGCACCTTCTCGTCGCCGTAGAGCTCCTCGAAGACCTTCCAGACCTCGATGTTGCCGGCGCGGTGGTCGGAGCCCGCGTCGCTCCACGGCCACGGGGCGTGGATCAGGTACAGGTCGATCACCCCGAGGTCGAGCGCCGCCGTCGAGCCCGCGAACGCCTCGCGCGCCTCGGCCGCCGTCTTCAGCTCCGCCTTGAGCTTCGTCGTGATGAAGATCTCCTCGCGCGGGATGCCGCTGTCGCGCACCGCCCGCCCGACGCTCGCCTCGTTGCCGTAGGCCGCGGCGGTGTCGATGTGGCGGTAGCCGGCGTCGAGCGCCACGCGCACGGAGTCGTAGGTCTCGGGTCCGTCCGGGATCTGCCAGGTGCCGAACCCCACCTTGGGGATCTCCACGCCGTTCGCCAGTCGGAACGTCTCGGTGAGCACGGTCATGTCTCCTCCTCCGGCGGCCGGATCGGGCCGCACCGCCGGGGCGACGCTATCGCGCGGGCACGACCTCGCGCCGGGTCGGCGACGGGGCGTCCAGGCGGTTCGGAGGCGCCGACCCGCCGGGTCGAGGGCGACCGTCAGTCGGCGTGCGATCCGCTGTCGGCCGGACCGTCGCCGGCGTGCGAGATCCAGGTCTGCTCGGCGTCCCGCCCCGGGCGGAGCCGGCGACGGGAGTGCACGCGCCGGGCCACGAGCCCCGCGATGACGGCCAGCGCGCCGAGCACGATCCAGACCCAGCCGGAGTCGGAGGAGGTGTCCTGGCAGTCGGCCACCCCTGCCGCGCAGGAGGTCAGCACGTGGGCGGCGAGCACGGGCGCCTACGCGTCCGCGGCGGCGAGCTGGCCGCAGGCGCCGTCGATCTCCTTGCCGCGGGTGTCGCGGAGGGTCGTCGGGATGCCGGCGGCCTCGAGTCGGTGCACGAACTCCTGCTGCTGCTCGGGCTCCGACGACGTCCAGATCGAGCCGGGCGTCGGGTTCAGCGGGATCGGGTTGACGTGGACCCAGCCGCGGCCGCGCGCGTTGAGCTTCTCGGCCAGCAGGTCGGCGCGCCAGCCGTGGTCGTTCATGTCCTTGATCAGCGCGTACTCGATCGAGACGCGGCGTCCGGTCGTCTCGAAGTACTCGCGGGCCGCATCGAGCGCCTCGTCGACCTTCCAGCGCGAGTTGACCGGGATCAGCTCGTCGCGCAGCTGGTCGTCGGGAGCGTGCAGCGACAGGGCGAAGGTCAGCGGCAGATCCTCGGCGGCGAGCTTGCGGATCGCCGGCACGAGCCCGACCGTCGAGACCGTGATGTGGCGGGCGCTCATCCCGAGCCCCTCGGGCTGCGGCGCGACCATGGTGCGCACGGCGCTCATGAGCCGGGCGTAGTTCGCGAGCGGCTCCCCCATGCCCATGAAGACGATGTTGGTGACCCGCTGCGGACCGCCGTCGGCGCGGCCGCCGCCGAGCTCGCCGTCCGCGATCGCCCGGTTGGCCCGCACGATCTGGTCGACGATCTCCGCCGCCGACATGTTGCGGGTCAGTCCGGCCTGGCCGGTCGCGCAGAAGGGGCAGTTCATGCCGCAGCCGGCCTGCGACGAGACGCAGAGCGTGATGCGGCCCGGGTAGCGCATGAGCACCGACTCGACGAGCGCGCCGTCGTGCAGCTTCCAGAGGAACTTGATCGTGTCGCCGCGGTCCGTCTGCAGGCGGCGCACCTCGGTGAGCAGGCTCGGCAGCATGCCGGCGACGAGCTCCTCGCGGCCGGCCGCGGGAAGGTCCGTCATCTCGGCGGGGTCGCTGGTGAAGTGCCCGAAGTAGTGGGTCGCGAGCTGCTTGGCGCGGAACGCCGGCAGGCCCAGCTCGGTCATCCGGGCGGCGCGCTCCGCGACCGTGAGGTCTGCGAGGTGCACGGGCGGCTTGCCGCGCTTCGGCGAGGCGAACTGGAGCAGCGGACGGCCGGACTCGTCCTTCTGCTGCACCCAGCCCTCGGCGGCCGGTCGCACCTGGGGACGGCGCGCGGACTCGGTCTCGGAGGGCATGCCCCCAGGGTAGCCGCCGAGGCGGCGGGAACCGGCCCCGCCCGGGCGGGCTCAGGCCGGGCCGACCTCGCGGAGCCGCGCGAGCAGGGCGGGCGCGAAGTCCTCGGCGACGGCCAGCACGACCCGCACCCCGGCGGGATCCTCGGCCGGTGCCGCCGCGTAGAGGTCGCGGAGGTCGGCGGTGGTGCGCCCGCGGTTCGGGCCGGAGCCGGTGTCGACGTGCACCGGCATCCGGAGCGCACGGGAGACGACGGCCTCGCCGAGCAGGACGCCGGCCGCGAGCGGGTCGTGCAGCACCGACAGCCGGCGGCCGAACCGGGTCGCGTAGAAGTCGCTGTAGAAGTCGAGCATCGCCCCGAGGGCGCGCGCCGCCGGACGTGTGCTGTCGGCCAGCGCGGCGAGGTCCTCCACCTCGAGCCGGTGCTCCATCGTCACGTCGAGCGGCACGAGCGTCACGTCCCAGGCGGCCTCGAGCACGCGCGCGGCGGCCTCCGGATCGTTGTGGATGTTCGCCTCCGCCACCGCGGTCACGTTGCCGGGCGCGAGCGCCGCGCCGCCCATGATCACGACATCGCGCACGCGCTCGGCGACGGCGGGATCGCGGTCGAGCGCGATCGCGAGGTTCGTCAGCGGGCCGATGGCGAGCACGCGGAGCTCGCCGGCGTGGTCGTGCGAGAGCCGCAGGAGCATGTCCGCGGCATCCTCGGCGACGGGCTCCGCGCCCGCGCCGGGCAGCTCCACCGTGCCGAGCCCGCGATCGCCGTGCACGTGCGGCGCTCCCCCGGCGTACGGGCGCTCGAGGAAGTCGTGCGCGCCGGTCGCCACCGGGATGCCCGGCCGGCCGAACAGCGCGAGCAGGTCGAGCGCGTTGCGGGCGGCCGTGCCGGAGTCGGTGTTGCCGCTCACCGTCCCGACGCCGACCAGGTCGCCGTCCGGATGGGCGAGCAGGTAGCCGAGGGCGAGGGCGTCGTCGATCCCGGGATCGCAGTCGAGGTAGAGCGGCACGGCTCCCCACGATACGGCGCAGGATGGGGGCATGCGCAGGACGGACGGCTCGGTGGGCGATGCGGACTACGGGGCGATCGGCTCGGGCTACCGCGACCACCGGCGACCGGAGCCCGCGTTCGAGCGCGCGATCGCGGCGGCACTCGGCGACGCCCGCACGGTGGTGAACGTCGGCGCGGGAGCCGGGTCGTACGAGCCGGCCGATCGCGAGGTGACGCCGATCGAGCCGTCCGCGTCGATGCGCGCGCAGCGGCCCGCGGGTCTCGCGACGGCGATCGACGCGGTCGCGGAGCGCCTTCCACTCGCCGACGGCGCCGTGGACGCGGCGCTGAGCACGTTCTCGATCCACCAGTGGGCCGATCTCGACGCGGGCCTGCGCGAGCTGCGGCGCGTCGCGCGGGGTCCGGTCGTGCTGCTGACCTGCGACCCCGACCTCGTGCCGGGCTTCTGGCTCGGCGAGTACGCGCCGGAGGTGCTCGAGACCGAGGCGCGCCGCTACCCGCCGCTCGACCGGATCGCGGCCGCGCTCCGCGGCCGGGTCGCGTCCCGGCGGCTGCCGATCCCGCTGGACTGCCTCGACGGGTTCTCGGAGGCGTACTACGGACGTCCGGAGGCCTTCCTCGATCCCGGCGCCCGGCGCGCGAACTCCGCCTGGAGCTTCGTCGACGACGCCGTCGCCCGGCGGCTCGAGCACGAGCTCCGGCGCGACCTCGACGACGGCTCGTGGGACGTCCGCCACGGTGAGCTGCGCTCGCGGCCCGAGTACCTCGGCTCGCTCGTGCTGGTCACCGCCCTGCCCCGACCGCCGCGGGCCCGCCTAGTCTGAGCGGATGCGACGGAGCATCGAGGGGGCGGTCATCCGACGGCGAGGCCATCGGCCGAGGCGGTGCGGCGCGTGAGCGGCGACCCGGTCCGGCCGATCGAGGACGGCGTCGGCCGCGCCGTGCAGTCCGAGGTGTTCCGCGGCGGCGCGCTCGGCACGCGTCCGCTCGTCCCCGCGTCGTGGGACGCCCTGCTCGACCGCGCGCAGCGGGCGATGAGCGCGGAGGCCTGGGCCTACGTCGCCGGATCGGCCGGTCGCGAGTCCACGGCGCGCGCCGGCGAGGCCGCCTTCGAGGCTCGGCGGCTGGTGCCCCGCGTGCTCCGCGACGTCTCGCACCGCGACCTCTCCGTCGAACTGCTCGGACGCCGGCTGCCCGCGCCGGTGATCGCCGCGCCGATCGGCGTGCTCGAGCTCGTGCATCCGCACGGCGACGTCGCGATCGCCCGCGCGGCCGGATCGCTCGGCCTGCCGGTCGTGCTGTCGAGCCAGGCCTCCGCGCCGATGGAGGAGATCGCCGCCGCCGCGCCGGACGCGCCGCGCTGGTTCCAGCTGTACTGGTCGACCTCGGACGAGCTGGTGGCGAGCTTCGTCCGGCGCGCCGAGGCGTCCGGCGCCGAGGCGATCGTCGTCACGCTCGACACCCAGCTGCTCGGCTGGCGGCCGCGCGACCTCGATCTGGCGCACCTGCCGTTCATCCGCGGCATGGGCATGGCGCAGTACACCTCCGATCCGGTCTTCCGCGGTCTCGTCGCGGAGCGGATGCGCGCCGCGGCCCGAGGCGGAGGTGCGGTCGGCCCGCGTCCCCGCATCACCGGCGCGGCCGTGCGCACCCTGCTCGCGCAGAGCCGGCGGCATCCGGGCGGCACGCTCGCGAACCTCCGCTCCGGCGAGCCGCGCGTCGCGGTGGAGACGTTCCTCGACGTGTTCAGCCGCTCGTCGCTGTCGTGGAGCGACCTGCCGCGGCTCCGGGAGCTGACGCGCCTGCCGATCCTGCTCAAGGGCGTCCAGCACGCCGCCGACGCCCGCCGCGCGGTCGAAGCCGGCGTCGACGGGATCATCGTCTCGACGCACGCGGGACGGCAGGTGGACGGCGCCCGCGCCTCCCTCGACGCACTCCCCGAGGTGGTCGCCGCCGTCGCGGGGCGGATCCCGGTGCTGCTCGACAGCGGGGTGCGCAGCGGCGCGGACGTCGCGAAGGCGCTCGCGCTCGGCGCCCGGGCCGTGCTGGTCGGGCGCGCCTGGGTCTACGGGCTCGCCGTCGCCGGCGAGGCGGGTGCGCGCGAGGTGCTGCGCGATCTCGTGGCCGAGCTCGACCTCACGCTCGGGCTCACCGGCCACCGAACGATCGCGGAGCTCGGACCGGACGCGCTCGGCTGAGCGGGTCGCTCAGCCGACCCGGTAGCGGAGGCCGACCGTCCCGTTCGCGAAGCGGCGCTCCTCCGTCAGCTCGAGCGCGAGCCGGAGCCCGTCCGGCAGCGCCCGGGTGCCGCCGCCGATCACCCACGGCACCACCACGAGCTCGAGGTCCTGCACGAGGCCGGCGCGCAGCGCCTGCGCGGCGAGCGTCGGGCCGCCGATCGAGACGTCGCGCGGTGCCGAGGCGAGCAGTCCGCGCAGCCCGCCGAGGTCGAGCCCGCGTTCGAGCACGGTGCGCGGCGTCGAGATCGCGGGCAGCGTCGTCGACACCACCACCTTGTCGACGCCGCGCCAGAGCTCGCCGAACTCGCGCTCGGCGTCGGACGGGCCGGTGATGTCCTGCCAGACGCGCATGGTCTCGTACATCCGGCGGCCGTAGACGTGGGTGCCGATGCCGCGCTGGCCCTCGTTCACCCACGCGTGCACCTCCTCCGACGGCGCCGCCCAGTCGAAGCGGCCGCCCGCGTCGACGGTGTACCCGTCGAGCGAGGCGATCGCGGAGTACGCCAGCCGGCCCACCGCTACTCCCCGAAGCCCGAGTCGACGAGGGCGACGAGGGCGTCGAGCGCGCCGGCCGCCTCGGGACCCTGCGCGGTGAGCTCCAGCTCGGTGCCGACGCCCAACCCGAGCGCCATGATGCGCAGCAGGCTCTTCGCGTCGACGCCCTGCACGGTGATCGCGGCGTCGAACCGGCTCGCCGTCTTCACGAACTCGGCGGCGGGTCGCGCATGCAGCCCGCTCGGGTTCACGAGCGCCACCCGCCGGACGACGGCGCCCTCCCCCGGCGCGGAGACCGCGACCGGCGGGTCGCCGGACACGACCGCGCCGGCGAGCACCGGAGACCCCGGTGCCGGCGCGTCCGGTGCCGGAGCGGCGGGCGCCGGGTCGGCGGGTGCCGGGTCGGCGGCGCCGTTCGCCGTCCGGGCCGCCGCCTCGACCGCGTCGAGGTCGCCGCCGGTGCGGGCCGCGACGGCCGCGGCCACCGCGCCCTCCACGATCGGGGCGTCGGCGATCCGGACCCGCGCCCGGGCGTCGTCGTCGAGGAAGTCGAGGGCCGTCTCGGCGGTGAGCACCGCGGAGCCGAGGTCGCAGAGCACGACGACGCCGTCGCCCGACTCCGCCGCCCCGATCGCGGCGCTGACCCGGTCGAAGCTCGTGCCGATCCCGCCGTCGTCCGTGCCGCCGGCCGCGACGATCGCGACGCCCTCGGCCATCTGCCCGGCGAGCTCGACGACGCCCTCGGCGATCTTCGAGCTGTGCGACACGACGACGAGGCCGACGCTCACGCGGCGGCCTCGGCCGCGGCGCGGAGGATGAGCACGGTCGAGACGGACCCCGGATCGCGATGCCCGACGGCGCGCTCGCCGAGGTACGACGCGCGGCCCTTGTGCGCGACGAGCGCATCGGTCGACTCGGATCCGGCCTCCGCCGCCGCCAGCGCCGCCGCGAGGATCTCCGACTCGTCCGCGCCCGAGGCCTGGGCGGCCGCGGCCGCGTCGACCGCGGGCGTCCAGGCGTCGATCATCGTCTTGTCGCCGACCTCGGCTTTGCCGCGCAGCACGATGCCGTCGCGCGCCGCGGTGAGCAGTGCGACCAGCGCCGCGCCGTCGAGCTCGGCGGCGCCGGCCACGGCACCGGACGCCTTGAGGAACGCCGTGCCGTAGAGCGGGCCGGAGGCGCCGCCGACGGTGGAGATGAGCGTCGTCGCCACCGACTTCAGCGCGTCCGACGGCGTGGCGTCGTCCGGCAGGTCGGTGAGCTTCGGGCCGACGGCCTGGAACCCGCGGTCCATGTTCTCGCCGTGGTCGCCGTCGCCGATCTCGCGGTCGAGCCCGATGAGCTCGACGCGGTGCTCCGCGATCGCGGCCGCCGCGCGGGCGATCCAGTCCCTGGTCCAGTCGATGCCGAGTGCCATGGGTCCTTCCTACCCCCTCGATCCCTCGACGGCCCGCCTCACCGGCCCCAGCGGAGCGCGGCGGTCTGCACCGGCGCATCCCAGAGCTGGGTGAACTCGTCGTCGAGCTGCAGCACGGAGATCGAGGCGCCCTGCATCTCGAGGCTGGTCACGTAGTTGCCGACGAGCGAGCGCGCGACGGTGATGCCGTGATCGGCGAGCACCCGGTGCGCGCGGCGGAAGGCGATGTAGAGCTCGATGAGCGGGGTGCCGCCCATCCCGTTCACGAAGAGCAGCACCTGGTCGCCGCTCGAGAACGGCAGATCCTCGAGGATGGGCGCAAGGAGCCGGTCGACGATCGCGTCGGCGGGCTCGAGCGCGATGCGCTCGCGGCCGGGCTCGCCGTGGATGCCGATGCCGATCTCGATCTCGTCGTCGCCGATGGAGAAGCTCGGCTCACCCGCGTGCGGGACCGTCGGCGCGGTGAGGGCCACGCCCATGGAGCGCACCTTCGCGTTGACGCGCTCGGCGATCGCGGCGACGGCGTCGAGGTCGTCCCCGCGCTGCGCGGCCGCGCCGGCGATCTTCTCGACCAGGACCGTGCCGGCGACGCCGCGGCGGCCCGCCGTGTAGAGCGAGTCCTTGACGGCCACGTCGTCGTCGGTGACGACCGCGCGCACCTCGATGCCGTCGGCGGCCGCGAGGTCGGCGGCGGTCTCGAAGTTCAGCACGTCGCCGGTGTAGTTCTTCACGATGTGCAGCACGCCCTTGCCGCCGTCGACGGCCTTCGTGGCCGCGACGATCGGGTCGGGGGTGGGCGAGGTGAACACGGCGCCGGGCACGGCCGCGTCGAGCATGCCGTAGCCGACGAAGCCGCCGTGGAGCGGCTCGTGGCCGCTGCCGCCGCCGGAGACGAGGCCGACCTTGCCCTGCACCGGCGCGTCCGCGCGCACGATGTGCGCCGGGTCCGCGATCACGTTCAGGAGTCCCGCGTGGGCGAGCGCGACGCCCTCCAGGGCCTCCGCGACGACGTTCCTCGGGTCGTTGATGAGCTTCTTCACGTTCGGGTTCCTCTCACGCGCCGACGCCGCCGTGGCGTGGGTCGTCCCTGACCCGCTCGGCCCTGCTCGGAAACTACCGCCGGGCGGCTGCGCCGGGAAGCGGCCCGGGGCGGTCTGGGAGGATTCTCACGCCCGCTCGCGCGAGACGAGCAGCGCGATGCCGGCGATGATGCGGTCGACGCCGAACGCGTAGGCGTAGTCGGCGTCGTAGCGGTCGCCGAGCACCGCCCCCGCCTGGGCGCCGATGCGCACCGCGAGCGGGAAGTCCGACTCGTGCACGTGCCGATCGAGCACCGGCCCGACGGTGCTCCACCACGCCTCGCCGGCCTGCTCGCGCTCCGCGGCGGCGCGGCGCGCGGCGATCTCGTCGGCGACGGCGCTGCGCACGAACTCGAGCAGCAGCCGCAGGCAGGAGTCGCGCTCGAGCGCCGAGAGCCCGAGCCCGTGGAACGAGGCCAGCTCCCACTCGTACTTCGACAGCAGTCCCGGCCCGAGCTCCGGACGCCGCAGCGGCGTCTCGAGCAGCCACGGATGCGCGAGCAGCAGCGCGCGGTTGTCGCCGGCGACGAGGCGGAGCCGTTCGCGCCAGCCCGTGCCCGCCGCCGGCTCGGTGACGGCCATCCGCAGCAGCGCGCGATCGGTCATGAGCGCGACGAGCGCGTGCTTGTCGGGCACGTGGGTGTACAGCGACATCGCCGCCACGCCGAGCGCACCGCCCACCCGGCGCATGCTCACCGCGTCGAGGCCCTCCGCGTCTGCCAGCTCGAGCGCCGCGTCCACGATCCGCATCGGGCCGAGGCCGCCGGTCCGGACGGGCTCATCCGCACCGGACCAGAGCAGCTCCAGGAGCCGGGCGGCCGCGGTCGGGTCGGACATGGCGGGAGTGTACGCCGTACGACCGCGATCGGTCCTGCCTGCGACCCTGCGCGGCCGTGCCCGCGCCCGGGCGTGCGTCGCTCAGGCGTGCGTCGCCGCGACCCACTCGTCGAGCTTCGCGGTGGCGGCGCCGGTGTCGATCGCCGCGGCCGCGTCCGCCACCCGGGCGCGGAGCCGGGCGCGGATGTCGAGCTCCGCCTGCTCGTGGTCGCGGGCGAGATCCCACGCGACGAGCCCGGCCGCCGCGTTGAGCAGCACGATGTCGCGCACCGGGCCGGTCTCCCCGTCGAGCGTGCGCCGCGCGATCGCGGCGTTGTGGCCGGCGTCGCCGCCGATGAGGTCGGCGATCCGGGCGCGCGGGATGCCGAGGTCGAGCGGGTCGATGTCGTGCTCGGTGACGGAGCCGCGCGACACCTCCCACAGCCGGCTGTGGCCGGTGGTGGTCAGCTCGTCGAGGCCGTCGTCGCCGCGGAACACCAGCGCCGTGGCGCCGCGCGTCTGGTAGACGCCGACGAACAGCGGCACGCGCTCGAGCGACGCGACGCCGACGGCGTTCGCCTCCGCGCGGGCCGGGTTGCACAGCGGGCCGAGGAAGTTGAAGACGGTGGGCACGCCGAGCTCCTTGCGCACCGGGCCGGCGTGCCGGAAGCCGGGGTGGAACAGCGAGGCGAACGCGAACGTGATGCCCGTGCGCTCGAGTACCTCGGCGACGCGCGAGGGATCGAGCCCGAGGTCGATCCCGAGCGCGCCGAGCACGTCGGACGAGCCGGACGCGGACGACGCCGCCCGGTTGCCGTGCTTGACGACGCGCGCGCCGGCCGCCGCCGCGACCACGGACGACATCGTCGACACGTTCACCGTGCCGAACGTGTCGCCGCCGGTGCCGACGATGTCGAGGGCCATCGGATCCACGCCGAGCGGCAGCGCGTTCGCGAGCACGGCGTCGCGGAAGCCGACGATCTCGTCGACCGTCTCCCCCTTGGCCCGCAGGGCGACGAGGAAGGCGCCGAGCTGCGCCGGGGTGACGCGCCCGGCCATGACCTCCTCCATGGCCCACGACGCCTCCGAGATCGCGAGGTCCTCGCGCGCCAGCAGCGAGGTGAGGATTCCGGGCCAGGTCGGGTCGGTCGACATGGTCGGAATCGTACCGATCCGGCGCATCCGGGCGTGCCGAGGGGATCGTGAGGCCCTCCACAGGGGACATAATGGGAGACGTGTCCGCACCCTCCCTGTCACGCAGCCCGGTGGTCGTGAACCGGCCGAACGTCACGTCGGTCGGCGTCATCGTCTGGCTGGGCAGCGAGGTCATGTTCTTCGCGGGCCTGTTCGCGATCTACTTCACCCTCCGCTCCACGTCACCGGAGCTGTGGGCGGAGCAGACGGCGAAGCTCAACATCCCGTACTCGCTCGTGAACACGCTGATCCTGGTGTCGTCGTCGTTCAGCTGCCAGTTCGGCGTCTTCGCGGCGGAGAAGCTGCGCGGCCGGCGCACCGGCGGGCTCTGGGACCTGCGCAAGTGGGGCACCGTCGAGTGGTTCTACCTGACCTTCGCGCTCGGCGCGGTGTTCGTCGTCGGGCAGATCTACGAGTACGCGAACCTCGTCTCCGAGCACGTCGGCCTGCAGTCCGACTCCTACGGCTCGGCCTTCTACCTCACCACCGGCTTCCACGGCCTGCACGTGACGGGCGGCCTCATCGCCTTCCTGTTCGTGATCGGCCGCATCTTCGCGGTGAAGAACTTCACCCACCGCGAGGCCACCACGGCGATCACGGTGTCGTACTACTGGCACTTCGTCGACGTCGTGTGGCTCGGTCTGTTCGCCGTCATCTACATCCTCAAGTGATCCGGATGCGCACCACAGACCCCTCCGACCGACGAGAGAAGCGGAACATCCCCACCGAGATGGCCACGACAGCCCCCCGCCCCCGACGGACCGCCAAGCGCGGTCGCCGGTCGCCGCTCGCGTCGGCCGCTCTGCTCGTGATCGGCCTCATGGCCACCGGCGGCGCCTACGCCGCCTTCTCGAGCGCCTCCTCCGCCGAGGCCGCCTCGTCGAGCTACACCGCCGCCCAGATCTCCGAGGGCCAGAAGCTCTTCGCCGCGAACTGCGCCAGCTGCCACGGCCTCGACGTCGACGGCACCACCGTCGCGCCGTCGCTGCTCGGCGTCGGCGCCGCCGCCGTCGACTTCCAGGTCGGCACGGGCCGCATGCCGATGGCCGCCAACGGGCCGCAGGCGCAGGAGAAGCCGGCGCAGTTCACCGACGACCAGATCAAGTCGCTCGAGGCCTACATCGACTCCCTGGCCCCGGGCCCGGGCGTGCCGGACGAGAAGTACCTCACCGGCGACGGCGACGTGGCCAAGGGCGCGGAGCTGTTCCGCATCAACTGCGCGATGTGCCACAACGTGGCCGGCGCCGGCGGCGCGCTCACCGAGGGCAAGTACGCGCCGAGCCTCAAGGGCGTCAGCGCCGCGCACATCTACGAGGCCATGGTCACCGGCCCGCAGAACATGCCGGTCTTCAACGACCAGAACATCACGCCCGAGGACAAGGCGAACATCATCAGCTACCTCGAGTACCTGAACAACCACGACTCTCCCGGCGGACTCGACCTGGGCAACCTGGGTCCGGTCTCCGAGGGCCTGTTCGTCTGGATCTTCGCCCTCGGCGGGATCGTGGCCATCACCGTGTGGCTGACGGCGAAGTCCAACTGAGCGAGAGGGGAGAGACCACCATGGCAGACGAAGGCAGCGCCGGCACCGGCACGGCCGTGTCGACCACGAGCCACTCCGACTCGGACACCGCCTACCACCACGGCCCGTCGACCGTCGTGCGGTCGGACCGGCTGGCGAACCCGGGCTTCGAGCCCGAGCACCACCGCGTCGCCGACGTCGACCCGGCCAAGGAGAAGCAGCAGGAGCGCCGCGTCGCCGCCTGGTTCGTGCTCGCGGCCGTCTCGGCCGTGCTGGCCGTCGCGTCGTACGTCGCGTTCCCGTTGGGCACCACCGACCCGTCGGTGAACCGCTGGATCACGTTCCTGTTCGGCATGTTCATCGCCGTCGGGCTGCTCGCGACCGGCTTCGGCGCCGTGCACTGGGCCAAGTCGCTCATGGACGGCCACGACCTCGTCGAGATGCGCCACCCGACCCGCGGCAGCGAGCCGACCCGGGCCCGCGCCGCCGAGATCTTCAAGCTCGGCGACCAGGAGTCCGGCTTCTCGCGCCGCAAGCTGATCCGCAACTCGCTGATCGGCGCGCTCGTGGCGTTCCCGCTCCCCGGCATCGTGATCTTCCGCGGCCTCGCCCCGAAGGAGGACCCGAACGACGTCCTCCGCCACACCATGTGGAAGCAGGGCACCCGCCTCACCCGCGATCCCTCCGGCACGCCCATCAAGGCGTCGGAGGTCACCCTCGGCTCGGCCTTCCACGTCATCCCGGAGGGCCTCAACGACGCCGAGGACCTGCTCGAGCAGAAGGCCAAGGCGGCCGTGCTGCTCATGCGCCTGAAGCCGGAGGACCTGCACGTCTCCGCCGGCCGCGAGGACTGGAACTACGACGGCATCGTCGCGTACTCCAAGATCTGCACCCACGTCGGCTGCCCGGTGGCGCTGTACGAGCAGCAGACGCACCATCTGCTCTGCCCGTGCCACCAGTCGCAGTTCGACATCACCCGCGAGGCGGAGGTCATCTTCGGCCCCGCCAAGCGTCCCCTTCCGCAGCTGCCGATCTCGGTCGACAGCGAGGGCTACCTGGTCGCGCAGAGCGACTTCCACGAGCCCGTCGGACCCAGCTTCTGGGAGCGTGATCACGTATGACCGTCACCACGACGGGCAGCCCCACCACCGCGTCGGGCCGCCCCGCCACGCCGGAATCCGTCGGCGTCACCGGCCGTATGGCCAACTACCTCGACGAGCGCACGAGCATCTCGGGACTGGTCAAGGAGCTCGGTCGCAAGATCTTCCCCGACCACTGGTCGTTCATGCTCGGCGAGGTCGCGCTCTACAGCTTCGTCGTCATCCTCATCTCGGGCAGCTTCCTGACGTTCTTCTTCCAGGCGTCGATGGCCGAGGTGCACTACGACGGGTCGTACACGCCGCTCAAGGGCATCGCGATGTCCGCGGCGATGCAGTCCGCGCTCGACATCAGCTTCGACATCCGCGGCGGCCTGCTCATCCGGCAGGTGCACCACTGGGCGGCCCTGCTGTTCGTGGCCTCCATCGGCCTGCACATGCTCCGCATCTTCTTCACCGGCGCGTTCCGCAAGCCGCGCGAGCTGAACTGGGTCGTCGGCTTCCTGCTGTTCGTGCTCGCCATGGCCGAGGGCTTCACCGGCTACTCGCTGCCCGACGACCTGCTCTCGGGCAACGGCCTCCGCATCATCGACGGCATGGTCAAGGGCATCCCCGTGATCGGCACCTGGATCTCGTACCTGCTGTTCGGCGGCGAGTTCCCGGGCACCGACATCGTCGGACGCCTGTACACGCTGCACATCCTGCTGCTGCCGGCGATCGTGGTCGCGTTCATCGCGATCCACATGGTGCTGCTCATCGTCAACAAGCACACCCAGTTCGCCGGCCCCGGCCGCACGAACGACAACGTGGTCGGCGCGCCGATCATGCCGGTGTTCGCGGCGAAGGCGGGCGGCTTCTTCTTCATCGTCTTCGGCGTGGTCATGCTCATCGCCGCGACGGTGACGATCAACCCGATCTGGAACTACGGGCCCTACGACCCCTCGCCGGTGTCCGCGGGCACCCAGCCGGACTGGTACATCGGCTTCGCGGACGGCGCCCTGCGCCTGATCCCGCCGGGCTGGGAGTTCATGATCGGCCCGTACACGGTGTCGATGAACATCCTCGTGCCCGTCGTCGTGCTGCTCCTGCTGCTCGGCTCGGTGGCCGCGTACCCGTTCGTGGAGGCGTGGGTGACCGGCGACAAGCGCGAGCACCACATCGCCGACCGTCCGCGCAACGCCCCGACCCGCACCGCCATCGGCGCGGCCGGCGTGACGTTCTACGCCGCCCTCTGGGCCGCGGCCTCCAGCGACCTGCTGGCGACGCACTTCCTGCTCTCGATCGAGGCGGTGACGCACGCGATCCAGTTCTCCGCCGTGATCGGCCCGTTCATCGCGTTCTTCATCACGAAGCGGATCTGCCTCGCGCTCCAGAAGAAGGACCGCGAGATCGCCCTGCACGGCTTCGAGTCGGGCCGCATCGTGCGCCTGCCCGGCGGCGAGTACATCGAGGTGCACCAGCAGCTCAGCGAGTACGAGCGCTGGCGCCTGGTGAGCTACGAGGAGTACCAGCCGCTCATGCTCCGCCCGGACTCGAAGGGCCGCATCACGGCCGGGATGCGCATGCGCGCCCGCCTGTCGAACTGGTTCTTCGAGGACCGCATCGCCCCGGTCACCCGCACCGAGATCGAGGCAGGGTCGCACGACCACCACTGATCGCCCGTCCGGATCCCCGGCGGCCCGCGCGTCCATCCGGCGTGCGGGTGCCGGGGATCCGTCGTCCCTGGCGGAGGTGCTCTGGCAGGTGACCGCGGAGCATCCCCAGCGGGAGCCCGTCATGACCCGCGACGAGTTCGAGCGCGCGCTGGCGAAATGGCTGGCCGGCGACGGCGCCCGGCACCTGACCTGGCTGGCGGAGCTCGACGGCGAGCCGGTCGGCATCCTGTGGCTGCTGCCGACTCCCCGCGTGCCGCGTCCGCACTCCCCCGGCCGCTGGACCGGCGACGTGCAGAGCTTCTGGATCCGCCCCGACCTGCGAGGCGGAGGACTCGGGCGGCGGATGCTCGACGCGATGCTCGCGGAAGCGGACTCGCTGGGCCTCGAGCGGGTCGTCGTGCACTCCTCGGAGGGCGCGGTGCCGCTCTACGAGCGCGCGGGCTTCGCATCCGGCCGCACGATCCTCAACCGCTACAGCACGCCGCCCGGCACGGCCTGAAGCCGACGGGCCTCAGGACGCCGCGGGAGGGCTCAGGAGGTCTCGAAGAAGCGCCGCATGTACTCGGCGTTCTCGTGGTAGCCGAGGCGGTCGTAGAAGCCGCCGGCGCGCCGGGCGGCCACGGTGAGCTGCGTGACGCCGCGGGCGACGCACTCCTCCTCGATGGCGCGGACGAGCCGCGTCCCCCAGTCGGAGCCGCGGGCCGCGTCCGAGACGACGATCTCCTGCAGCTGCGCCGCGGGCCCGTTCGTGGCCAGCAGCGGCACGACCGTCATGAGGGCGTAGCCGACGACGTGTCCGCCGTCCTCCGCGACCGTGAGCACGACGCTCGGGTGCGTGCCGTCGAGGTACTCCGCGATCGTGCGGTCGAACGCGGCGCGCTCCGGTGTCAGAGCGTGGCCGAGCTGCGTGACGAGCGCGAACAGCGCGTCCTCGTCTCCGGGGCGGGCGGCGCGGATCATCAGCGGGCGAAGTTGCCGCGGACGTACTCGAACTGCCAGCCGACCACGCCGATCAGCACGATCGGGGCGCCGATGATCGAGATCCAGACGCCCACGGCCAGGCCGAGGAACATCAGCGCGAGGCCGGAGGTGAGCACGAGCGGCCACCAGCTCCACGGGCTGAAGTGGCCCTGCTCGGCGTCGCCGTCGTCGATGGTCGCGTCGAGGCGGTCCTCCGGCAGGATGCCGCGCTGCGCCTTGCGGGCGAGGCGCAGGTAGAACTGCAGGAAGAACGACAGCACCGCCGACAGGCCGATGCCGACCGAGCCGACCCACTCGACGTGGGTGCCGTTGCTGTCGATGAGCGACCAGATCACGTAGGCCGCGTCGGCCAGGATGAAGAAGACCGCGAGCAGCGTGAACAGGTTGATGTTGACGCGCATGGACTACTTCACCTTCCCGTCGGCGAGGTCGACCGTCGGGGCGTCGGGGGCGTCCTTGGCCGGGCCGATGCCGACCGGGATGCCCGCCTCCGGGTGGTTGAGGTCGAACGCCGGCGACTCCGAGCGGATGCGCGGGATCGACGTGAAGTTGTGCCGCGGCGGCGGGCAGCTGGTCGCCCATTCGAGCGAGCGGCCGTAGCCCCACGGGTCGTTGACCGTGACCTTCTGGCCGCGTCGCGCGGTGATCCACACGTTCCAGAGGAACGGCAGCAGCGAGACGCCGAGGATCATGGCGCCGACCGTCGAGACCTCGTTCATCCAGGTGAAGTCGTCGCCGACGCGGTACTGCGCGTACCGGCGGGGCATGCCGAGCACGCCGAGCCAGTGCTGGATGAGGAACGTGGTGTGGAAGCCGATGAACAGCAGCCAGAAGTGGATCTTGCCCAGCCGCTCGTCGAGCATCTTGCCGGTCCACTTCGGCCACCAGAAGTAGAACCCGGCGAACATCGCGAAGACGACCGTGCCGAAAACCACGTAGTGGAAGTGCGCCACCACGAAGTAGGTGTCGGAGACGTGGAAGTCGAGCGGCGGCGACGCGAGGATGACGCCGGTCAGGCCGCCGAACGTGAACGTGATGAGGAAGCCGATCGACCAGAGCATCGGCGTCTCGAACGTCACCGAGCCGCGCCACATCGTGCCGATCCAGTTGAAGATCTTCACGCCGGTCGGCACCGCGATGAGCATCGTCATCAGGGCGAAGAACGGCAGCAGCACCGAGCCGGTCACGTACATGTGGTGCGCCCACACGGTGACGGAGAGGGCCGCGATCGCGATCGTCGCGTAGATCAGCGTCTTGTAGCCGAAGATCGGCTTGCGGCTGAAGACCGGGAAGATCTCCGACACGATGCCGAAGAACGGCAGCGCGATGATGTAGACCTCCGGGTGCCCGAAGAACCAGAACAGGTGCTGCCAGAGGATCGTGCCGCCGTTCGCGGGATCGAGCAGATGGGCCTCGAACACGCGGTCGGCGCCGAGCGCGAACAGGCCGGCGGCGAGCACCGGGAAGGCGAGCAGCACGAGGATCGAGGTCACCAGGATGTTCCAGGTGAAGATCGGCATCCGGAACATGGTCATGCCGGGCGCGCGCATCGTGATGATGGTCGTGATGAAGTTCACGGCACCGAGGATGGTGCCGAAGCCGGTCATCGCCAGGCCGAACACCCAGAGGTTGCCGCCGAGCCCTGGTGAGAAGGTCGTCGATGAGAGCGGCGCGTAGGCGAACCAGCCGAAGCTCGCGGCGCCCTGCGGGGTGAAGAACCCGCCGACCGCGATGAGCGAGCCGAAGAGGTAGAGCCAGTAGGCGAAGGCGTTGAGGCGCGGGAACGCGACGTCCGGCGCGCCGATCTGCAGCGGCATCGCGACGTTGGCGAAGCCGGAGAACAGCGGCGTCGCGAACATCAGCAGCATGATCGTGCCGTGCATCGTGAACAGCTGGTTGTACTGCTCGCGGTTCGCGACCACATCGAGCTGCGGCGTGAAGAGCTCGGCGCGGATGACCAGCGCCATGATGCCGCCGACCAGGAAGAACGCGAACGAGGTGATCAGGTACAGGTAGCCGATCGTCTTGTGGTCGGTGGTGGTGAGCCACTTGACGACCACGTTGCCCTTGCGCTCCTGGAGCGGCGGGGTGCCGACCGGCGTGCCGGACGGGTTGGACTGCGTCGGAGCCGCCGTCGTGGCGCTCATCCCTTGCCTCCCACGGTGGTGGTGCTCTCCCCGTTGCCGGGCAGGTTCGTGTTCGTGTTGTACTCGTCGCCGATCTTGCCGCTGTTGCCGGCGTCCTTCAGCTTCTGCATCTGGGCCTCGTACTCGTCGACGGAGACGACCTTGACCGTGAACAGCATGAGCGAGTGGTACTCGCCGCAGAGCTCGGCGCACTTGCCCTGGTACTCGCCCTCCTTGAGGGGGATGAAGTACTCGTGGTTCGTCTGGCCGGGGATCATGTCCTTCTTGTAGAGGAAGTCGATGACCCAGAAGTCGTGGATGACGTCGCGGGACTTGATGTCGATCTGGATCTTCTTGCCGACCGGCAGGTAGAGCGTCGGCAGCGACGCGTCGACGATGTTCTGGTCGGAGTCGGTCTGCGCCTGCACGCCCTGGTAGTACGTGTTCTGCGTGTCGTACTGGAAGTCCCAGGCCCAGCGCTTGCCGTAGACCGTGATGACCTCGTCGGGGTTCTTGAACGGCTTCTCGAGGGCCGCCTGGTCCTTCGCGGTGAAGGCGAAGAAGCCGATCACCAGGATGAACGGCACGATCGTGTAGAAGATCTCGATCGGCATGTTGTACCGGAGCTGCACCGGGAGGCCCGTCTGGCCCTTGCGGCGGCGGTAGACGACCGCGGCCCAGATGATCAGACCCCAGGTGATGATGCCGACCACGAGCAGCACGACCCAGGAGTTCACCCAGAGGGCGACCTGGTTGTCGGTGTGGTTGGTGATGCCCGGCTCCCCCGGCATCCATCCGCGGAGCTGCGCCTGGGTGCATCCGGCGAGGATGACGGCGACCGCGACTCCGAGCGGGAGTACGGCCCACCGGGCCAGGCGACTGCGGGACTTCGGACGCACAGGGGACCTCTCCGACGGGGTGCTGGAACGCCTCCGAGTCTATAACCCACGAGAGGCCCCGACCTCGCCGGTCGGAGCCTCTCGGAGTGTCAGCCGGCGGTGCCGGCGACGCGGGTCATCGCGTGACGCCGCTCAGTGGAACGAGTCGCCGCAGGCGCAGCTGCCCTGGGCGTTCGGGTTGTCGATCGAGAAGCCCTGGCTCTCGATGGTGTCCTGGAAGTCGATCACGGCGCCGTCGAGGTACGGGGCGCTCATGCGGTCGATGACGACGTCGACGCCGCCGAACTCGACCGCCGCGTCGCCGTCGAGCTCGCGCTCGTCGAAGAACAGCTTGTAGATGAGGCCCGAGCAGCCGCCCGGCTCGACCATGAGGCGCAGCTTCAGGTCGTCGCGGCCCTCCTGCGAGATGAGGGTGAACGCCTTCTCGGCGGCGGAGTCGGTCAGGGTGACCCCGTGCAGTGCGGGGGCGGCGATCGTGTCGGACATGCGGGAATCGTAACCCGGAATCCCGGATCCCCGCCGGAGATCAGGCTCGGGCGTCGAGGCGTGCCAGCAGCAGCGCCTCCGCGAGGATCGCGCGGTGCAGCGCGCCGAGGTCGAGCGACTCGTTCGGGCTGTGCGCCCGGGAGTCGGGGTCCTCGACGCCGGTGACGAGGATCTGCGCGTCCGGGAAGCGCTCCACGAGCGAGGCGATGAACGGGATCGAGCCGCCGACGCCCATCTGCACCGGGTCCTCGCCCCACGCCTCGCGCATCGTCTCCAGCGCGTCGGCGACGGCCCAGCCGCTCGTGTCGACGAGGAACGGCGAGCCGAGGTCCCGGTCGCTGATCTCCAGCTGCGCGCCGAACGGGGCGTGTGCCCGGAGGTGCTCCTCGAGCGCGGCGGCCGCGGCCTCCGCGTCCTGCCCCGGCGCGATCCGGGTGCTGACGCGGACGGTGACCGACGGGATCAGCGTGTTCGAGGCGTTGACGACCGTCGGCGCGTCGATCCCGGTGACCGTGATCGAGGGCTTGTCCCAGAGCCGGCTCAGGATCGTGCCGTCGCCGATCGGGCTCACGCCCGGCAGCAGGCCGGTCTCCGCGCGGAGCTGCGCCTCGTCGTAGGCGGGCGTGTCCGCCTCGCGGGAGGTGAGTCCGGCGACGGCGACCGAGCCGTCCTCCGCCCACAGCGTGTCGAGCAGGCGGATGGTCGCGAGCATCGCGTCGGGCACCGCTCCCCCGAACATGCCGGAGTGCGATGCGTGCTCGAGGGTGGAGACCTTGAGGCGGAAGGTGACGTTGCCGCGCAGGGCGACCGTCAGCGCCGGGATCGTCGTCGACCAGTTGCCGGAGTCGGCTACGACGATGACGTCGGCCGCGAGCGCCTCCTCGTGGTCGGCGAGGAAGCGGGCGAAGCTGCGGGAGCCGAACTCCTCCTCGCCCTCGAAGAACAGCACGATGCCGAGGTCGGGGTCGCCGTCGCGGGCGGCGGCGAGGGCGCGGATCGCGGCGAGGTGCGAGACCACGCCGGCCTTGTCGTCCGCCGCGCCGCGGCCGTAGAGCCGCTCCCCGCGCACGGTGGGCTCGAACGGCGCGGAGTCCCAGTCCTCGTCCTGGCCCGGGGGCTGCACGTCGTGGTGCGCGTAGAGCAGCACGGTCGGGCGTCCGTTGCGGGCGGCGCGGGTGGCCAGCACCGCCGGCTGGCCCTCCCTGCCGGCGCCCGGGATCTCCGCCCGCTCGATGGACACCCGCTCGAACAGCCCGGTCTCCTCGACGAGCGCCGCGATGGCCTCGGCGCTCGCCTGCACGTGCGCCGGATCGAAGCCGTCCCACGACACGGACGGGATGCGCACCAGTCGCGAGAGCTCCGCGATCGTCGACGGCAGCGCCGCGTGGACGGTCTCGGCGATGACCTCCGCCGAGGGGGTGGATCGGGGCTCGGAGGCGCTCGGAGACATGCGGGTAATCTTAGAAGCCCCGATAGAGCGAGGACCTCCCGTGGCCAGAAGCACCAGAAACGCCGGAGTCGAGCCGGACGCCCCCGAGGAGCCCATCCTCGGCAAGGGCAAGCCGACGCCGTCGCGCGCCGAGCGCGTCGCGGCGAACAAGCGCCCGCTCGTGCCGACGGACCGCCGGGCCGCCGCGAAGGACAGCCGTGCCCGTCAGGCCGCGGACCGGGACCGCGCCCGCATCGGCATGCAGAACGGCGAGGAGAAGTTCCTCCCCGTCCGCGACAAGGGCCCGCAGAAGCGCTTCGTGCGCGACTGGATGGACGCCCGCTGGTCGGTCGGCGAGGCCGTGCTGCCGCTCGCCGTGATCGTGCTCATCAGCACGGCGCTCCCGGTCGTCATCGGGCAGATCGTGCTCTACGCCGTCTGGGCCGTGTTCGCGATCGCGATCGTCGACTTCGCGATCACCGGCCACCGCCTCACGACGAAGCTCCGCTCGAAGTACGGCGCGAAGACCGAGCGCATCCGCTTCTACGCGGCGATGCGGGGCATCTACCCGCGCTTCATGCGCATGCCGAAGCCCCAGGTCAAGCGCGGGGCGTACCCGGAGCTCTGAGCCGGAGGCCGGTCAGCGCCGGCGGATCGCGCGCAGGCCGCGGTCGATCTGCCGCGCCCAGAGCGGACCGCGGTACAGGAACGCGGTGTAGCCCTGCACGAGCGTCGCGCCCGCCGCGAGCCGCTCGGCGACGTCCGCGGCCGTGTCGACGCCGCCGACGGAGATGATCACGACGTCGTCCGGCAGCTCCGCGCGGAGCAGGCGCAGCAGCTCGAGTGCGCGGGCGGCGAGCGGCGCGCCCGACAGCCCGCCGGCGCCGGCGGCCTCGACGACGCGGGCCGGCGTGCGGAGTCCGTCTCGCGAGAGGGTCGTGTTCGTGGCGACGATGCCGGGCAGGCCGAGCTCGACGACCAGGGCGGCGATGCGGCGGGCCTGCTCGTCGTCGACGTCCGGCGCGATCTTCACGAGCACCGGCGTCGTGCCCGCGGCGTCCCGCACGGCGGCGAGCAGCGGCCCGAGCCGGTCGAGCTCCTGCAGGCCGCGCAGGCCGGGCGTGTTCGGCGACGAGACGTTGACGACGAGGTAGTCGGCGACCGGGGCGAGCAGCCGGGTCGAGACGAGGTAGTCGTCGACGGCGTCCTCGACCTCGACGACCCGGCTCTTGCCGATGTTGACGCCGATCACGGGTCGGTTCCGACGTCGGGCGAGCCGCTCGAGCCGCGGGCGCACGGCCTCGGCGCCGGCGTTGTTGAACCCCATCCGGTTGATCACCGCGCGGTCGGCGAGCAGGCGGAACAGGCGCGGGCGCGGGTTGCCGGGCTGCGCGATCGCCGTGACCGTGCCGATCTCGATGTGGCCGAAGCCGAGCGCGCCCAGTCCGAGCACGCCGACCGCGTTCTTGTCGAAGCCGGCGGCGACCCCGAACGGCGACGGGAAGTCCAGCCCGAGGGCGAGGACGCGACCCGCGGCGGCCGGGCGCAGCGCGGAGCCGACGACCGAGCGGACGACGGGGAGGCCGGCGGCGCGGATCACGGCCATGCCGAGATGGTGCGCCTGCTCCGCGTCGAGGCGCCGGAGCACGAGGCGGAACAGGGTCCTGTACATGTCGACCCAGGCTAGCGGGCGGCGCGGTGGCCTCCGCGCCGCGCTCAGTCCGCGTCGCCCTCGGCGGTCGCGGCGGCGTGCTCGACGCGGAGCAGCGTGATCGCCGCCTCGAAGTCCTCGAGCGAGTCGAAGCCCTGGTAGACGCTCGCGAAGCGGAGGTAGGCCACCTCGTCGAGCTCGCGCAGCGGCGGCAGGATCGCCAGGCCGATGTCGTTCGCGTCGATCTGGCTCGCGCCGGTCGCGCGGATGATCTCCTCGACCCGCTGCGCGAGCATCGAGAGGTCCGCGTCGGTGACCGGGCGGCCCTGGCAGGCCTTCCGCACGCCGGCGACGACCTTCTCGCGGCTGAACGGCTCCACGACGCCGGAGCGCTTGATCACGCTGAGGCTGGCGGTCTCGATCGTGCTGAAGCGGCGACCGCACTCCGGGCACTGCCGGCGCCGGCGGATGCTCGTGCCGTCGTCGCTGGTGCGCGAGTCGACGACGCGGCTGTCGGGGTGACGGCAGAACGGGCAGAACATGGTGCGACCACGGTAGACGATCCGCCCGGGGATCTCCGGGACGCCGGCGAGCCGACCGGACCTCAGTCGAAGCGGCGGTCCACCGCGTCGCCGTGCGCGGGCAGCGCCTCGGCGTCCGACAGCGCCCGGATGTGCGGCGCGACCGCGGCGAGGGCGTCGCGGTCGTAGCGGACGACCTGCTGCGGCCGCAGGAACGTCGCGGCCGAGATGCCGGACGTGAACCGCGCGGTGCCGCCGGTCGGCAGGATGTGGTTCGAGCCGGCCAGGTAGTCGCCGAGGCTCACGGGCGAGTGCTCGCCGACGAAGATCGCGCCGGCGTTCGACACGGCCGCGAGCACGCGGTCCGGGTCGGCGGTCTGGATCTCGAGGTGCTCCGGGGCGTAGGCGTCGCTGAACGCGGCGGCCTGGGCCAGGTCGTCGACGAGCACGATCGCAGACTGCGGGCCGCCGAGCGCGACGCGCACCCGGTCGGCGGAGAACGTGCCGGCGACCTGGCGCTCGAGCTCCGTGCGCACGGCGTCGGCGAGCTCGGGCGAGTCGGTGACGAGCACCGCGCCCGCGGTCTCGTCGTGCTCCGCCTGGCTGATGAGGTCGGCGGCGACGACGGCCGGCCGCGCGGACGCGTCCGCGATCACGAGCACCTCGCTCGGCCCGGCCTCCGCGTCGATGCCGACGACGCCCTGCACGACGCGCTTCGCGGCGGCGACGAAGACGTTGCCGGGGCCCGTGACGAGGTCGACGGGATCGAGCCCGAGATCCGGCACGCCGTAGGCGAAGGCGCCGATCGCGCCCGCGCCGCCCATCGCGTAGACCTCGTCGACGCCGAGCAGGCCGACGGCGCCGAGGATCAGCGGGTTGATCGCTCCCCCGTGGTCGCGCTGCGGCGGCGACGCCAGGGCGATCTGCCGCACGCCGGCGACCTGCGCCGGCACGATGTTCATGACGACGCTCGACGGGTAGACGGCCTTGCCGCCCGGCACGTAGAGCCCGACCCGCTCGACGGGCTGCCAGCGCTGCGACACGACGGCGCCGGGGCCGACCTCGGTGGCCGCGGGCGGCGGCACCTGCGCGGCGCTGGCGAGCCGCTCCCGGCGGATGAGCTCTTCCAGCCCGGCGCGGACATCCGTCGCGAGGGCGGCGGCGGCCTCCGCGATGCGCGCCGGATCGACCCGGATGGCGGCCGGCCGGCCGCCGTCGAAGCGGTCGGCCTGCTCGAGCAGCGCCGACGACCCGTCGCGGCGCACCGCGGCGACGAGCTCGGCGGCCGTGCCGAGCACGGTCGCGACGTCCTGCTCGGCGCGCGTGATCAGTCCGGCGAGCTCCGCGCGTCCGAGACGGCGGCCGCGGAGGTCGAGCGAGGCGATCACCGCTCCAGCCTACGGCGATCGGACCCGGCGCCCGCGCCCGCCCGGTGCGAGGATGGATGCCCGTGAGCGATCCCACCGTCCCGGCCGTCGTCGACGACCTCAGCGCCTTCAAGCTCGCCTTCCGACGGCTCGCGGCCGGGGTCTCGGTGATCACGGCGCTCGAGCCGGACGGCACGCCGCGCGGCTTCACCGCGACCTCGCTGGCGTCCCTCGCCGCCGTGCCGCCGCTCGCCACGTTCAACATGGCCCGCGTCGCGTCGGCCTGGCCGGCGATCGAGGGCACCGACCACGTGATCGTGCACCTGCTCGGCTCCCGGAACGCCGCGGTCGCGCGCACGATGTCCGGTCCGCACGACGACCGGTTCGCCGGCGACCACTGGGCGCCGGGCCCGTTCGGCCTGCCGCTGCTCCGCGACGTGCCCGCCTGGATGCTGGGGCGCGTCGTCGCCCGGCACCCGGTCGCCGACGCGGCCGTGGTCGTCGTGCAGATCGAGGACGGCGGGCTCGGCACCGCCGACGAGGCGCTCGTCTACCACGAGCGCGGCTACCACCGTCCGCACCTGCTCGACATCTGAACCGGCTCCGCGCCGCTCCTCGGCACCGGCACGGGTGGTGGGTAGAGTCGGCGAGGATGGTGCACGACGGGACTCGGGCCGTCACGGATGCCCGCGAGGAGCTGCTCGACGCCGCGACGGCGTGGAGCGGCCGGGAACGTGCGCATGCACCCCTCGCCCTCCGGCCGCGCATCGACGCCGCGGCCGCCGCCCTGCTGCGCGCCGGAGTGCGCACCCCGCAGCTCGAGGCGCTCGAGGAGCTGCCCCTCGACGCGGCGCCGACGCGTTTCGAGCGCACCCTCGACGAGGCGCTGCACGAGCTCGGGATGTCGCGCCGACGGCCCCGCGAGGAGATCAGCCGCGTGCTGCTCCGCGCCGTGGCGCGCGACGTGCGCGACGGCGTGATCGGACCGCAGACGGCCGCGGCCTGGGCGGTCGCCGCGGGCGGGCCGTCCGATCCGGTGCTGGCCCCGCTCGCCGCGCTGTTCGAGGAGCTCGGCCGCGCGTCGCGCCGGCTCGGCCGCCGCGGGGACGCGGTCGCCGACGTCGAGCGCCGCGTCCGCGTCGAGCTCGACCGCGCCGCGTCGTAGCGCGCCGCGCCTCAGACGACGCAGTTCGGGCCGAGCAGGCCCTTCAGCTCGCCGTAGAGATCCGCGGTCACCCGCACCGGGAACGGGATCTCGAACATCCGCGCGTTGTCGCCGCGCACGAGCCGCAGGCGCACCTCGTTGTCGCCCGCGTGCCGGATGAGCACGTCGCCCAGCTGCGTGACGACGTCCGTCGTGGCGCGCTGCTCCGGCATCGAGATGACGAGCGGGCCGGAGCCGAGCGAGGTGCCGGTGTCGGGCACGCTGAGACTCACCGCGTGGAGGTTCATCCCGTCGTCGCGGATGCTGACGCGCCCGCGGACGGCGACGACGGAGTCCGCCGCCAGCGCCGGCGCGAACTCCTGATACGTCTTGCCCATGAACATGACCTGGATCTCGGCGCCGAAGTCCTCGACGCTGATGACCCCGTACTGGTTGCCGGAGTTGCGGGCCACGCGGTGCTGCACGCTCGTGACCAGGCCGGCGACGACGACGATGTCGCCGTCGGTGGCCGACTCGGAGGCGAGCAGGTCGGTGATGGAGGTCGACGCGAGCTTCGCCAGCTGCAGCTCGAGGCCGGCGAGCGGGTGGTCGCTGACGTAGAGGCCGAGCATGTCGCGCTCGAACGCGAGCTTCTCGCGCTTCGCCCACTCCGGGCGCACCGGCACCTGGTCCTCGGACTGCTCGAGGTCGTCGAACAGCGAGCCGAAGTCGAAGCCGACCTGGCCGTTGGCCTCCTCGCGCTTGCGCTTCACCTCCGTCTCGATCGCGCCCTCGTGGATCTCCAGCAGCGCGCGCCGAGTCGAGCCGAGGGAGTCGAACGCGCCCGCCTTGATGAGCGACTCGACCGTGCGCTTGTTCGCGACGGGGATCGGCACCTTGCGGAGGAAGTCGTGGAACGAGGTGAAGGCGCCCTTCTCCTCGCGGGCGGCGCGGATCAGCTCGACCACGTTGCTGCCGACGTTGCGCACGGCACCGAGGCCGAAGCGGATGTCCTGCCCGACCGCGGAGAAGAAGCCGATCGACTCGTTCACGTCGGGCGCGAGCACGGTGATGCCCATGCGACGGCACTCGTTGAGGTAGAGCGCGAGCTTGTCGCGGGCGTCGCCGACGCTCGTGAGCAGCGCCGCCATGTACTCCTGCGGGTAGTGCGCCTTGAGGTACGCCGTCCAGTAGGAGATGACACCGTACGCGGCCGAGTGGGCCTTGTTGAACGCGTAGTCGGAGAACGGGAGCAGGATCTCCCAGAGCTTGTCGACGGCCGCCTGCGAGTAGCCGTTCGCGTGCATGCCGGCCTGGAAGCCCTCGAACTGCTTGTCGAGCTCGGACTTCTTCTTCTTGCCCATCGCGCGGCGCAGGATGTCGGCCTGGCCGAGCGAGAAGCCCGCCACCCGCTGCGCGATGGCCATGACCTGCTCCTGGTAGATGATCAGGCCGTAGCTGGTCTCGAGGATGTCCGCGAGCGACTCGGCGAACTCCGGATGGATCGGCGTGATCGCCTGCGCGCCGTTCTTGCGCAGCGCGTAGTTCGTGTGCGAGTCGGCGCCCATCGGACCCGGGCGGTACAGCGCGATGACGGCGGAGATGTCCTCGAAGTTGTCCGGCTTCATGAGGCGCAGCAGCGAGCGCATCGGCCCGCCGTCGAGCTGGAACACGCCGAGCGTGTCGCCGCGCTGCAGCAGCTGGTATGCGCCCTCGTCCTCGAGCTCGAGGTGCTCCAGGTCGAGCTCGACCTCGCGGTTGGACCGGATGTTGTCGAGCGCGTCCGAGAGGATCGTGAGGTTGCGCAGCCCCAGGAAGTCCATCTTGATGAGGCCGAGCGACTCCGCGGCCGGGTAGTCGAACTGCGTGACGATCTGGCCGTCCTGCTCCCGCTTCATGATCGGGATGACCTGGTCGATCGGCTCCGACGACATGATCACGCCGGCGGCGTGGACGCCCCACTGGCGCTTCAGGCCCTCGAGGCCGAGCGCGGTGTCGAAGACCTGCTTCGCCTCCATGTCGGTCTCGATGATGGCGCGGAGCTCACTCGCCTCCTTGTACCGCTCGTGGCTCGAGTCGATGACGCCGGTGAGCGGGATGTCCTTGCCCATGACGGCCTGCGGCATCGCCTTGGTGAGCTTCTCGCCCATGCCGAACGGGAAGCCGAGCACGCGCGAGGAGTCCTTCAGCGCCTGCTTGGCCTTGATGGTGCCGTAGGTGACGATCTGCGCCACGCGGGCGTCGCCGTACTTCTCGGTGACGTAGCGGATGACCTCGCCGCGGCGCCGGTCGTCGAAGTCGACGTCGAAGTCGGGCATCGAGACGCGGTCCGGGTTGAGGAAGCGCTCGAAGATCAGGCCGTGCCGCAGCGGGTCGAGGTCGGTGATCCGCATGGCGTAGGCGGCCATCGAGCCGGCGCCGGAGCCGCGGCCCGGTCCGACGCGGATGCCGTTGTCCTTCGACCAGTTGATGAAGTCCGCGACCACGAGGAAGTACCCCGGGAAGCCCATCTGCGTGATGACGCCGATCTCGTAGTCGGCCTGCTTCTGCACCTCGTCGGGGATGCCGTCCGGGTAGCGGTACTCGAGCCCCGCCTGCACCTCCTTGACGAACCAGGTGCCCTCGGTCTCGCCCTCCGGCACCGGGTAGCGCGGCATGTAGTTCGCGCTCGTGTCGAAGGCGATGTCGGTGCGCTCGGCGATGAGCAGCGTGTTGTCGCAGGCCTCCGGGTGGTCGCGGAACAGCTCGCGCATCCGCTGCGGCGACTTGAGGTAGAACTCCTCGCCGTCGAACTTGAAGCGGTTCGGGTCGTCGAGCGTCGACCCGGACTGCACGCAGAGCAGCGCCGCGTGGGCGCCGGCGTCGTGCTGGTGCGTGTAGTGCAGGTCGTTGGTCGCCAGCAGCGGCATGTCGAGCTTCTTCGCCAGGGCGATGAGCTCGGTCATGGTGCGGCGCTCGATCGGGATGCCGTGGTCCATGATCTCGGCGAAGAAGTTCTCCTTGCCGAAGATGTCCTGGAACTCTGCGGCGGCCTTGTAGGCCTCGTCGACGAGCCCGAGACGGAGCTTCGTCTGCACCTCGCCGCCGACGCAGCCGGTGGTCGCGATGACGCCCTGCGAGTACCGCGACAGCAGGTCGCGGTCCATGCGCGGCTTGAAGTAGTAGCCCTCCTTCGACGCGTAGCTCGATGCGAGGAAGAGGTTGTGCATGCCCTGCGTGGACTCGGCCAGCAGCGTCATGTGCGTGTACGCGCCGGCGCCGCCGACGTCGTCCTGCGACTGGTCCTGCCGGCCCCAGCGCACCCGGGTCTTGTCGCCGCGCTCGGTGCCCGGCGTGATGTACGCCTCGGTGCCGATGATCGGCTTGATGCCGGCCGCGGTCGCCGCCTTCCAGAACTCGAACGCGCCGAACATGTTGCCGTGATCGGTCATCGCGATGGCCGGCATGCCCTGCTCGGCGGCCGAGGAGATCAGCTCGCCGACCCGGGCGGCGCCGTCCAGCATCGAGTACTCGGTGTGCACATGCAGGTGCACGAAGGAATCGCTCGACGACAAGTTCACCGCTCCGAAGGGCTCGAGGGAGAGCCCAGTCTAGGCGCGGGTCAGTCCGCCCGCAGGACGTCGAGGGCGTGTTGCAGGTCGTCCGGGTAGCCCGTGGTGAAGCGCACCTCGTCGCCGGTCCCCGGGTGCGCGAACGCGAGCTCCTTCGCGTGCAGCCACTGCCGCGCGAGGCCGAGACGGGCCGACAGCGTCGGGTCGGATCCGTAGAGCGGATCGCCGACGCAGGGGTGCCGCTGGGCGGCCATGTGCACGCGGATCTGGTGGGTCCGGCCGGTCTCCAGGTGCACCTCGAGCAGGCTCGCCGCGCGCATCGCCTCGAGGGTCTCGTAGTGCGTGACGCTCGGCTTGCCGTCGGCGGTGACCGCGAATCGCCAGGAGCTGCCGGGGTGCCGTCCGATCGGCGCGTCGATGGTGCCCGCGAGCGGATCCGGATGCCCCTGCACGACCGCGTGGTAGACCTTGTCGACGTCGCGGTCGTGGAACGCCCGCTTGAGCTCCGTGTAGGCCCGCTCGCTCTTCGCGACGACCATGAGCCCGCTCGTGCCGGCGTCGAGCCGGTGCACGATGCCCTGGCGCTCGGCGGCGCCCGAGGTGCTGATGCGGTAGCCGGCGCCGGCCAGCGCGCCGAGCACGGTCGGGCCGTCCCAGCCGGTCGTCGGATGCGCGGCCACGCCGACCGGCTTGTCGATCACGACGATGTCGTCGTCGTCGTGGACGATCTCGAAGCCCGGCACGAGCTGCGGCACGACGGTCGGCTCGCCGCGCGGCGTCCACTCGACCTCGAGCCAGGCGCCGGCGGACAGCCGGTCGGACTTGCCGAGCAGCGCGCCGTCCTGCCGCACGCCGCCCGCCTCGATCACCTCGACGGCGAAGGAGCGCGAGAAGCCGAGCAGCCGGGCCAGCGCCGCATCGGCGCGGTCGCCCGCGAGGCCGTCCGGCACCGGGAGCGAGCGGGACTCGCTCACTCCCCCGCGCTCCGGGTGCGGTCCGCGCCGTCGTCGCCGGCCGGACGCTCGTCGGTCGCGCGGGTCTCGACCGCGTCCGCTGCGGCGTCCTCGCCGTCCGCCGGCGTCGGCGCGGCGACGTGCCGGCTGCCGTCGAGGCGGACCCCGCGGAGCGTGAGCAGGATGAACAGGCCCATCGCGACGCAGACGGCGATGTCGGCGATGTTGAAGATCGCCGGGAAGTACTGCACCTGGATGAAGTCGACGACGTGGCCGCGGCCGACGCCGGGCGGCCGGATCATCCGGTCCGTCACGTTGCCGAGCGCGCCGCCGAGCACGACGCCGAAGACGACGGCCCACGAGTACGAGCGGATGCGGCGCGCGAACCAGACGATGAACACGACGACGCCGAGGGCGATGAGCGAGAGCACCCAGGTGGAGCCGCTCAGCGCGGAGAAGGCCGCGCCCGAGTTGGTGACGTAGCGGAACTGGAGCAGCTCGCCGATCACGGGGTACGCGACGCCGGGCCGCAGCCCGGCGACGACCGCGGCCTTGACGCCCTGGTCGAGGGCGAGCACGGCGATCGCGAGGCCGAAGAGCAGGACGAGCACGCGCGCGCGGACCCGGACCCCGACGGGGCCCGGGTCCGCGACGGACGCGTCAGGCGTTTCCGGCAAAGCCGCTGGCGTCGGCGCGCTGCGGCGCCGCTCCCGGCGCGGCGGCGGCCGCGAACGGGGTCGGCGACGACGAGGGCGCCGACGTCGTGGGCACCTCGCCGGTCGGCGACGAGGGGGCGACGGTGTCACCCGACGAGTTCAGCTCCGACAGCTGGCCCTCGATGTAGCTCTTGAGCTTCGCGCGGTACTCGGTCTCGAAGCCGCGGAGCTGCTCGATCGACCCCTCGAGCCTCGACTTCTGCTCCTCGAGCGAGCCGAGGACCGTCGTCTTCTGCTCCTCCAGCGCAGCGAGCTGCGCGGTGGACTGCTCCTGGGCGTCCGACACGAGCTTGGCGGCGGTGGAGTGGCCCTCGGCGATGAGGGCGTCGCGCTTCTCCATGCCCTCCTGCACGTGCTGGTCGTGCAGACGGCGCGCCAGCTTGAGCAGGTCGTTCGTCGAGGTGGTCTCGTCGGCCTCGGAACCACCGGCGACGGGCGCCGGCACGGCGGCGACGGGCTCCGGCTCGACGACCGGGACGGGCTCGGCGACCGGCTCCGGCTCCGCGACCGGCTCGGCCACGGCCTCCGCCTGCGCGGCGGGGACGGGCTCGGGCTCGACGGCCGGGATCGGGGCGGGCACGGCCGACGGGGCCGCGGCCTCGGCGGACGAGCCGCCGCTGCGCTGCAGCTCGTTGATGCGGGCCTCGCTCGCGATGAGGCGCTGCTTCAGCTCGTCGTTCTCGGCGTTGAGACGGCGCAGCTCCACGACGACCTCGTCCAGGAAGTCGTCGACCTCGTCCTGGTCGTAGCCCTCGCGGAACTTGGTCGAGTTGAAGCGCTTGCTGACGACGTCTTCGGGTGTCAGGGGCATGACCGGGACCTTCTCACTTCTCTCGGTGTCCAGCGGGGATCGGTGCTGGCAACGTCAGAGGCTCCCGCGACCGGGCGCCACGCAGACCAGGATACCGACGACGCGCTGGACGGCCGCGGAACGGCTCAGGACTCGTCGGATCCGGGCTACTGGGCGAAGAACGCGGCTTCGACCTCGGAGTCCGCCTCGCCCTGGTCGCCGCTGACGGCGACGTGCTGCGGGGAGAGCAGGAACACCTTGTTCGTGACGCGCTCGATCTTGCCGTAGAGGCCCTGCGAGAGCCCCGACGCGAAGTCGATGAGCCGGCGGGCGTCGCCCTCGCTCATCTGGCTCAGGTTGATGATGACCGGGATGCCCTCGCGGAAGCTCTCGGCGATCGTGCGGGCGTCGCGGTACTGACGCGGGTGGACGGTGAGGATCTCGTTCATCTCAGCGGGGGCCTGCGTTCGGACGGGCACGGGGCGGCGGAGCGGGGTCACAGGAGCACGCTGGGCCTGCTGAGCCGGCGCCGCGGCCTCCTCAGCAGGAGCCTCGACCGGCTGCTCGTCGTAGTCCTCGTCGGCCAGGCCGAGATAGACCATGGTCTTGCGCAGCGGGTTCGCCATCTGTTCCTCCGATATCCCGGTGATCGCCGCCAGATTAACCGCGTTCGGGTCGGATTCCCGTGATTGCCGTCCCGATGCGGAGGTGTGTCGCGCCTTCGAGCACCGCCTCGCGGAAGTCCTGTGACATCCCGGCGGAGATCGCATCGGCCCCGGGGGCGACCCCGCGCACCCGCTCGGAGACGGCGCGGAGGCGCGCGAACGCGGGGCGCGGCTCCTCGCCGAGCGGCGCCACGGCCATCACGCCGAGGAGGCGCAGGCCGGGGGCGGCGGCGATGCGCTCGGCGAGCCGCTCGGCGTCGTCCGGCGCGGCGCCGCCGCGTCCGGGCCCGCCGGCGGCATCGGCGCCGAGGTCGATCTGCAGGAACGCGTCGATGCGTCCCTCCTCACCCGGCTCCGCGAGGGCGTCGACGACCGAGTCGCGGTCGAGGGAGTGCAGCACGTGCGCGTAGCGGCGCACGGGCCGGGCCTTCCTGCTCTGCAGCTGCCCGACGAAGTGCCAGACCACGTCGAGGTCGGCCAGCTCGTCGGCCTTCGCTGACGCCTCCTGGTGACGGCTCTCCCCCGCGTCGCGGACGCCGAGGGCGCGCAGGTCGCGCACGAGCCGCGCCGGATGGAACTTCGTGACGACGATGCGGGTCAGCTCCGCGGGGTCGCGTCCGGCCTCCCGCGCGGCGTCCGCGATCCGGGCATCCGTCGTCGCGAGACGCTCGGCGAGGCCGGGATCGGGGTCGGGGCGCGGCGGATCCGGTCGCCCGCTGTCCGGCACGTGCCGCTCCCGTCCCGCGTCCTCGGTCAGCGCAGGAAGTCCGGCACGTCCAGGTCGTCGTCGTCGTCCGAGAACTGCGGGTCCGGCGCCGGGGCGCTCGGCTCGGGCGCGCGGGTCCAGGCCGGCGCGGCCTCGGCCGGGTTCGGCGGCGCGGCGCTCGCGAGGGCCGCGCTCGTGGCGGGCTCGTCGGCCGTGGCGACGCCCGCGTCGATCGAGATCGGGCCGACGGCCTTCTGCGTCGGCTCGCCGCCGTCGAATCCGGCGGCGATCACGGTCACGCGCACCTCGTCGCCGAGCGTGTCGTCGATGACGGCGCCGAAGATGATGTTCGCCTCGGGGTGCACCGCCTCCTGCACGAGCCGCGCGGCGTCGTTGATCTCGAAGATGCCGAGGTTCGAGCCGCCCTGGATCGAGAGCAGCACGCCGTGCGCGCCGTCGATCGACGCCTCGAGCAGCGGGCTCGCGACGGCGAGCTCGGCGGCCTTGATCGCGCGGTCGGCGCCGCGGCTCGCGCCGATGCCCATGAGCGCGGAGCCGGCGCCCTGCATGACGCTCTTCACGTCGGCGAAGTCGAGGTTGATGAGGCCGGGGGTCGTGATGAGGTCGGTGATGCCCTGCACACCGGCGAGGAGCACCTGGTCGGCGGTGCTGAACGCCTCGAGCATGCTGATGCCTCGGTCGCTGATCTCGAGCAGCCGGTCGTTCGGCACCACGATGAGCGTGTCGACCTCGTCCTTGAGGGAGGCGACGCCCTGCTCGGCCTGCTGCTGGCGGCGCTTGCCCTCGAAGCCGAACGGCTTCGTGACGACGCCGATGGTGAGGGCGCCGATGGACTTCGCGATGCGGGCCACGACGGGGGCGCCGCCGGTGCCGGTGCCGCCGCCCTCGCCCGCGGTGACGAAGACCATGTCGGCGCCGGCCAGCGCCTCCTCGATCTCCTCCGCGTGGTCCTCGGCAGCGCGCCGGCCGACCTCCGGGTCCGCGCCGGCGCCGAGGCCGCGGGTGAGCTCGCGGCCGACGTCGAGCTTGACGTCCGCATCGCTCATGAGCAGCGCCTGGGCGTCGGTGTTGATCGCGATGAACTCGACGCCGCGGAGGCCGAGCTCGATCATGCGGTTGACGGCGTTGACGCCGCCGCCGCCGATGCCGACGACCTTGATCACGGCGAGGTAGTTCTGGTTGGAAGTCACGTCCGGCCCCTTCGAGTAAACCCTCAACCTCAACTAGAAGGTGAAGTTTTGCTCACGATTTGAGATGCTGGGTTCACGGTAGGTGCCGCTCCCCCGCGCGCGCCCCAGGCGCGGCGCGTGTCGCGGGGAATCTGTGCCCCATCTCGTCGAAGGCGGGGGCGGACCGTCAGCCGGCGAGGAAGATCGCGGTGCTCGAGGAGGTGACCGTGAAGGTGCCGGACGAGCCCGCCCGGTACTCCGGCATCGCGGCGAGCGTGCGCGCCTTCGCCGCGGAGTCGTCCGCCGTGCCCCACACGACGGTCTGCGTGCCGCCCCGCAGCACGAAGCGCACGTCGTCCGGCGTCGTGGCGGAGATCGTGTCCACGCGAGCCAGCAGGTCGGGGGGCAGCGCGAGCAGCACCTCCGACATGGCCGCGAACGCGGGCGCGTCGACACCCTTGCCGGCCGGCAGCTGGATCAGCGGCACGCCGTCCGGCCGCCCCTGGCTCTCGGCGACCGGCACCCCCGCCGGGTCGACGAGTTGGAAGCCGCCGTCCGACTCGAGCACGCCGACCGGGGTGCGCTCGACGACGTGGATGACGAGGGTGTCGGGCGGCACGATCTCGGTCGAGTAGCTGCGGATGAGCGAGAACGGCCGCAGCTCGCGCGTGATGCGGTCGCGGTCGAGCAGCGCGAGCGGGGTGCCGAGCTGGCCGTCGACGGCCTGCTCGAGCTGCGTCGCGTCGAGCCGCGAGGCGCCGTCGATCTGGATATGGCGCAGCGCGAGCAGCGGCGAGAAGACGGCGGCGGCCAGGATGCCGACGAGCGCGAGCAGCACGAGCCCGGACGAGATCCAGGCGGCGCGACGGCGGCGGGCGCCGCGCGTGAAGCGGCGCACCTCCCGCTGCTCCTCGCGCCGGCGGGCCCGCTGCGCGGCCTTGAGCAGGGCGGCGGCCTCCTTCTCCGGCGAGCGGGTGCGAGGCGGACGCGGACTGCGGGCCGGGCGGGAGGACGGTCGTGGCTCCTCCGGCGGAGAAGAGGGCGTCGACGGCCGCGTCGCGGTGGTCGTCGACGCTCCGGTCGTCGCCGTCGACGGGGCACCCGTCGACGCGGCGCTCGTCGACGATCCGCGCCGGGCGGGTCGTCCCGTCGGCCGCTCGGCGGGACGCGCCGGCTCGGCCGGCCGGTCGAAGCCCTCCGGCCGCTTCATCGCGCGGCGGCTCCCGAGCCGGGCGCGTCGAGGGCGCCGAGGAGCTGCGGGATGATCCGGTACACGTCGCCGCAGCTCAGCGTCATGACGAGGTCGCCGGGGCGCGCGACGTGGCCGACGTGCTCCGCGGCCTCCTGCCAGTCCGGGAGGTACGCGACCCGCGTCGGGTCGGCGAAGCGCTCGGAGACGAGCGCGCCGGTGACGCCGGGGATCGGGTCCTCGCGGGCGCCGAACACGTCGAGCACGACCGTGTGGTCGGCGAGCCGCTCGTAGACCTCGGCGAAGTCGCCGGCCATGAGCTGCGTGCGGCTGTAGAGGTGCGGCTGGTGCACCGCGATGACGCGTCCCTCCCCGACGACGGAGCGCGCGGTGCGCAGCGCGACCTCGACCTCGGTCGGGTGGTGCGCGTAGTCGTCGAACACGCGGACGCCGTGCACCTCGCCGTGCAGCTCGAAGCGGCGGCCCGCGCCCGCGTACAGCTCGAGGCCGGCGAGCACGGCTGCCGGCTCGAATCCCATGCCGACGAGCACCGTGAACGCGCCGGTCGCGTTGACCGCGTTGTGAGCGCCCGGCACCGCGAGCCTCGCCGCGTACTCGGTGCCGGCGTAGGCGATCCGGAAGCCGACGGCGGCGCCCTCCTCGATCGCGAGGATGCGCACATCGGCCGTGTCGCTGCGGCCGAAGGTGAGCACGCGCTTGCCCTCGAGCCGCGCGGTCACGGCCACCGCCCCGGGGTCGTCGGCCGAGGCCACCACGAGCTCGCGGGCGGCCTGCGTGAAGTCGACGAACGCCTGCTCGAACGCCGCGGTCGAGCCGTAGTGGTCGAGATGGTCGGCGTCGACGTTCGTGATGAGCGCGATGGCCGTGTCGTAGAGCAGGAACGAGCCGTCCGACTCGTCGGCCTCGATGACCCACTCGGCGCCGGTGCCGAACGCCGCGCTCGTGCCGTAGCCCTGGATGACGCCGCCGTTGACGAAGCTCGGATCGGCGCCGAGCTCGCGCAGGGCGGTCACGATCATGCCGGTCGAGGTGGTCTTGCCGTGCGCGCCGGCGACGGACACGATCCGCTGCCCACGCGAGAGCCAGTGCAGCGCGTTGGCACGGTGCAGCACCGGGAGCCCCCGGTCGAGCGCGGCGCGGTACTCGGGGTTGTCCTGCCATAGCGCGCCGGTGACGACGACGACCTCGGCGTCCGCCGGGAGGTTCGCCGCGTCGTGGCCGATCGCGACCTCGGCGCCGAGCTCGCGCAGGGTGCGGACGGCATCGCTCTCGCGCGCGTCCGACCCGGTCACGCGGTGGCCGGCGGCGAGGAACAGCCGGGCGATGCCGCTCATGCCGGAGCCGCCGATGCCGACGAAGTGGGCGGCGCCGATGGTCTCCGGCAGCTCGAGGTCGAGGTCCGGGGCGATCACGTGTCCGACCCTACGTCGGCGGCGCGCCCGCCGCCGTCGGGCGCGGTCCCGCCCCGCGTCGCGGCGGCCTGCACCGCGCCGTCGCGGGCGGCGTGCACGAGGTCGACCATCCGGTCGGCGGCGTCGCGCACGCCGAGGGCGCCCGAGCGGACGGCCATGTCGGCGATGCGCGCGCGGTCCGCGAGCAGCCCGACGAGCTCCGTCTCGACCCAGTCGGGGGTGAACGCAGCATCGGTGACGAGCACGGCTCCCCCGGCCTCGACGAGGTCGCGCGCGTTGAAGGCCTGCTCGCCGTTGCCGGCCGCGTACGGCACGAGCACCGCCGGCAGTCCGAGCGCGGTCAGCTCGGCGACGGTGCCGGCCCCGGCCCGCGAGACGACGAGGTCGGCGGCGGCCATGACGAGGTCCATCCGGTCCGCGTACTCGTGGATCGAGTAGCCGGCGAGGCCGGGATCGGCCACCGGCGTGCGGGAGCCGGTGAGGTGCACGACCTGCCAGCCGGCGCCGAGCACGGTGGCGATGCTCTGCGACACGGTCTCGTTGAGGCGCTTCGCGCCGGTCGAGCCGCCGGTGACGAGCAGCACCGGGCGCAGCGGGTCGAGGCCGAGCATCCGCTGGCCCTCCGCACGTGCAGCGGGCAGGTCGATGCGCTCGAGCTCGCGGCGCAGCGGCAGCCCGATGAGCGTGCGGTGCGGTAGCGGCGTCGAGCGGAAGGTCACGCCGACGTGCGTCGTGAGGCGGGCGCCGAGGCGATTGCCGATGCCCGGCTTCGCGTTCTGCTCGTGCAGCGCCAGCGGCACCGACTCCGCGCGCGCGGCGAGGTAGGCGGGGGCGGCCGCGTAGCCGCCGAAGCCCACGACCACGTCGACGTGCCGGTCGCGGAGGATGGCGCGGACCCGGTCGACGGAGGCCTTCAGCGCGCCCGGGAAGCGCAGCGCGGCGGCGTCGGGACGACGCGGGAACGGCAGCCGCGGGATCGTGAGCAGCTCGTAGCCGCGCTCCGGCACGAGCCGCGCCTCGAGGCCCTCGGCCGTGCCGAGCACGAGCACCTCGGCGCCGGGCTCGCGCTCGCGCAGCCGGTCGGCCGTGGCCAGGAGCGGGTTGACGTGGCCGGCGGTGCCCCCGCCGGCGAACAGGTAGACGGTCACCGGGCCGTGGCCCCTCTCGGCAGCGGCTCCGGTCGCCGTCGTGCGAACGAGAGCACGATGCCGATCGCGCCGAGCGTCGTGATGAGCGCCGTGCCGCCCTTGGAGATGAGCGGCAGCGGCACGCCGAGCACCGGGAGCAGGCCGAGCACGACCGCGATGTTGACGAAGGCCTGCGCGATGATCCAGACCATCACGCCGGCGGTGACGAGCATCGGGAAGCGGTCGCGCTGCATCCGGATGATGCGGATGAACGAGAACGCGAGCAGCGCGAACAGCAGCACCACGAGCACGGCGCCGACCAGCCCGAGCTCCTCCCCGATGATCGAGAAGATGAAGTCGTTGTCGGCCTCGGGGATCCAGTTCCACTTGCCGCGCGAGTTGCCGAGTCCGACGCCGAAGACCCCGCCGTCGGCCAGCGCCCACCAGCCGTGCAGCGTCTGGTAGCACTGCAGCGCCGCCCAGCGCGGGCTCTGGCAGCCGTCGAGCCAGGCCTGGATGCGGTTCTGCCGGTTCTCGCTCGTCATCGAGAAGAGCACGGCGAAGCCGACGCTGACCACGAGCGAGGCGAGCAGCAGCCGCAGGCGCGCGCCGGCGAAGAACAGCGCGCCGAGCACGATCGCGAACATGATCGTGGCCGTGCCGAGGTCCTTGCCGAGCAGCACGAAGCCGATCGCGACGGCGATGACCGGGCCGATCGGCAGCAGCATCTGGCGCCAGGTGGCGATCGGCGTGGCCTTCTTCGCGAGCACGCTGCCGAGCCACACGACGAGCGCGAGCTTGACGAGCTCCGACGGCTGGGCCGTGAACCCGCCGATCTTGAGCCAGTTCTGATTGCCGCCGTAGTCGTAGCTCAGGCCCGGCACGAACACGAGCAGCTGGAGGCCGACGCCGATCGCGACGAAGTGCCACGACCACTTCTGCCAGAAGCGCTGCGGCACGCGCGCGAACAGCAGCATCACCGGGATGCCGATGAGCGCGAAGCTGCCCTGGCTCAGGAAGCGGCTGAAGAAGTTGCCGCCGTCGCGGCCGGCCTCGACCGACGACGACGAGAGCACCATGACGAGCCCGAAGACGACCATGAACAGCGTCGTGCCGAGCAGCAGGAAGTACTCCGGCGTCTCCGCGGCGAACAGCTTCCGCACGGCGACGACCGCGCGCGGCCCGCGTCGCGGACCGCCCGGTCCGCCGCTGCCGCCGGACCGCAGCGGCTCGCGCTCAGGAGCCGGGCTTGCCGCCGGGCTCGTCCGAGCCGCGGTCGTCGAGCCCGGTGCCGTCGTGCGCGGCGTCCTCGTCGGAGCCGCCGGCCGGCGCATCGTGGTCACGGGCTCCCCCCTCTGCCTGCTGCCGCACCGCGTCGGCGAATCGCCGCCCGCGGTCCGCGTAGTCCGTGAACTGGTCCATGGATGCCGCCGACGGGGCGAGCAGGACGACGTCGCCCGGGCGGGCGAGCGCCTGCGCCGCGGCCACGGCCGCGGGCATCACCCGATCAGTGTCGGGCTCCTCGACCTCGACCAGGCGGACGCCGGGCGCGTGTCGCGCGAACGCGTCGCGCACCGCCTCCCGCTCGACCCCGATCACGACCGCCGCGCGGAGCCGGGGGGCGTGGTCGCGCACGAGCGGCGCGATGTCGATGCCCTTGAGCAGGCCGCCGACGACCCAGACGACCGACTCGAACGCGCCGAGCGAGGCGGCGGCGGCATCCGCGTTGGTGGCCTTCGAGTCGTCGACCCAGGTGACGTCCGCGTGCACGAGCACCGTCTCGGTGCGGTGCGGGCCGACGCGGAAGCCCCGCACCGCGTCGCGGATGGCGGACGGCGCGATCCCGGCGGCGCGGGCGAGCGCGGCGGCGGCGAGCACGTTCTGCGCCATGTGGCGCGACGCGAGGCCGGCTCCGCGGAGGTCGTCGAGCGTGCCGAGCTCGAGCGCCGACGAGCGGCGGTCGTCGAGGAAGGCGCGGTCGACGAGCACGTCCTCGACGATGCCGAGGTTCGACGGGCTCGGGATGCCGAGGCCGAAGCCGATCGCGCGGCAGCCGTCCTGCACCTCCGCCTCCTCGACCATGACCATGGTCGCCTCGTCGGCGAGGTTGTAGACGCACGCGACGCGGGTGTTCGCGTAGACCTTCGCCTTGGCGTCGCGGTAGGCCCGGGCCGAGCCGTGCCAGACCAGGTGGTCGTCGGCGAGGTTGAGGCAGACGCTCGCGAGGGGCGCGATCGCACCGCCCGCGTTCCGGCCGAGCCAGTGCAGCTGATGGCTGGAGAGCTCGACGACGAGCACGTCGAAGCCCTCCGGATCGCGCACGGCGTCGAGCACCGGGATGCCGATGTTGCCCGCCGGCGCGGCCTTCACCCCGCCCGCGACGAGCATGGTCGCCGTGAGCTGGGTCGTCGTGGTCTTGCCGTTCGTGCCGGTGATGCAGATCCACTCGGCCGCGCGCACCTTGTCGCGCACCCGCCAGGCGAGCTCGATGTCGCCCCAGACCGGGAGGCCCTGCTCGGCCGCCCAGGCGAGCAGCGGATGCGACGGCGGATAGCCCGGCGACACGACGACGAGCTCGGCGCCGAAGCCCGCGAGCTCCGGCGGCACGCCGTCCGCGTCGGGGGCCTCCACCCAGCCGGCGCCGATGACCTCGAGCAGCCCGAGGTGCTCGTCGGAGCCGTGCGCCGCGGCGACCAGCACCTCGGCGCCGAGCTCGACGAGCGTGTCGGCGACGGAGAACCCGGTGACGCCGAGCCCGAGCACGGCGACGCGGAGGCCGCGCCAGTCGGCGTGCCAGCTGGTCAGGGCGGCGAGGTCGCGCACGATCAGATGCTGATCCAGTTGAGGTAGAAGATGCCCACCGCGAGGGCGACGAACAGCCCGGCGATGATCCAGAAGCGCACGACGATCGTCACCTCGGCCCAGCCCTTGAGCTCGAAGTGGTGATGGATCGGGCTCATGAGGAAGATGCGCTTGCCGCGGGTGATCTTGAAGTACGCCCGCTGCACGATCACCGAGCCGGTCACCGCGAGGAACAGGGCGCCGACGAGCACGAGCAGCAGCTCGGTGCGGCTGAGGATCGCGAGGCCGGCGAGCGCGCCGCCGAGGCCGAGCGAGCCGGTGTCGCCCATGAAGATGCGCGCCGGCGTCGTGTTCCACCAGAGGAAGCCGACGAGGCTGCCCGCGATGGCCGCGGCGATCACGGCGAGGTCGAGCGGATCGCGCACCTCGTAGCACTTGTACGCGACGGCGTCGTCGAGGTTCGGGTTGAAGCACGACTGGTTGAACTGCCAGAAGCCGATGAACAGGTACGCCGAGATCGAGAACACGGCGGTGCCGGTCGCGAGTCCGTCGAGTCCGTCGGTCACGTTCACCGCGTTGGAGGCGGAGACGACGATGACGTTCGTCCAGATCACGAACACGATGACGGCGCCGACCGTGCCGAACACGGCGAGGTCGAGCCAGTCGATGTCGCGCAGGAACGAGATCTTCGTCGAGGCGGCGGAGAGCTGGTTCTCGTCCTTCGGGTACATCAGCGCGACGACGGCGAAGACGGTGCCGACGATCACCTGGCCGATGATCTTCGCCCAGCCGCCGAGCCCGAGGCTGCGCTGGTTGCGGGTCTTGAGGAAGTCGTCGACGAAGCCGACCGCGCCCAGCCCGAACATCAGGAAGTACACGAGCATGCCGACGAGCGTCCACGGCTCGCGGGCGACGAGATGCCCGACCAGGTAGCCGACCCCGGTGCCGAGGATGAAGATGATGCCGCCCATCGTGGGCGTGCCCTTCTTCGCGTGGTGCGTCTGCGGGCCGTCGTCGCGGATGAACTGGCCCCAGCCGAGACGGCGGAACAGCCGGATGAACAGCGGGGTGAGGAAGAGCGTGAACGCCATCGAGACGGCACCGGCGACGAGGAGGGCGATCACGAGGCGTCCTCCCCTGCTGCGGACCGGCCCGGCGCGGCCGGCACCGCGGCGGCCGCCGCGATCCGGTCTCCGAGGAAGCGCAGGCCGGCGGAGTTCGACGACTTCACGAGCACGACGTCACCCGGCCGCAGCAGTCCACGCAGCACATCGTAGGCGGCGTCCTGGTCCGGCACGGCGAGCGACTCCCCGTCCCACGAGCCCTCGAGCCCGGCCGCGTTGTGGATGTGGCGCGCGCCCGCGCCGACGACGACGAGCTGCTTGATGTCGAGGCGGACGGCGAGCCGGCCGATGCGGTCGTGCTCCTCGTCCGCGTACTCCCCGAGCTCGCTCATCTCGCCGAGGACGGCGATCGAGCGCCGCCCGTCGCGGGTGAGCTGGGCGAGCGTCTTCAGCGCCGCGGCCGTCGAGTCGGGGCTCGCGTTGTAGGCGTCGTTGATGACGCTCACGCCGTCCGGCCGCTCGAGCAGCTCCATCCGCCAGCGCTCCGCGCGCGGCACGGCCTCGACGGCGGCGATCGCGCCGTCGCGGTCGACGCCGAGCTCGCGGGCGACCGTGAGCGCGGCGAGGGCGTTGAGCACGTGGTGCTCGCCGAGGATCCGCAGGCGCACAGGGCTCGAGACGCCGTCCGCGACGAGCGTGAACGAGGTGCCGGCGGCGTCCGCCGACAGGTCCTCCGCGCGCACGTCCGCGGCTCGGCCGGTGCCGAAGCGGACGATGCGGGCGGCGGTCTCCCCCGCCATCGCCTCGACGCGCGGGTCGTCGGTGTTGAGCACGGCGGCCGCGGTGGCCGGCAGCGCGGTGACGATCTCGGCCTTCGCGCGCTGGGTCGCCTCGATGCCGCCGAAGCCGCCGGCGTGCGCGAGCCCGACCTTGAGCACGACCGAGACGTCGGGCACGACGATGCCGACGAGGCGCGCGATCTCGCCGGGGGCCGAGGCGCCCATCTCGACGACGAGGAACTCGGTCTGCTCGTCGGCCCTGAGCATGGTGATCGGGGCGCCGACGTGGTTGTTGAACGAGGCCTGCGGGAACACGGTCGGCCCGACGGCCGACAGGATCGCGGCGACCAGGTTCTTCGTCGTCGTCTTGCCGTTCGAGCCGGTGATGCCGACCACGCGGAGGCGGCCGAGCGCGCGGATGCGGGCGATCACCTCACGGGCGAGGTCGGCCAGCGCGAGCACGCCGTCCGCCACGACGATCTGCGGGGTCTCGACGTCGAGCTCGCGCTCGACGACGAGCAGCGCCGCGCCCGCCTCGACGGCGGTCGGCGCGAACAGGTGGCCGTCGGTGCTCTCGCCCGGCAGCGCGAAGAAGATCGAGCCCTCCTCGACCAGCCGGGAGTCGGTCTGCACGCTGCCGGCCACGACCGTCGCGGAGTCGGCGCAGCCGGACACCAGCCGTCCGCCGAGGATGCGCGCCACCTCGGCCAGCTCGAGCGCGATCACGCCCAGCCCGCCTCGTGCAGGGCCGCGCGGGCCTCGTCGCGCGCCGAGTACTCGGTGCGCACGCCGCGGATGTCGCGGTAGTCCTGGTGGCCGGGACCGGCCCAGAGGATCGAGTCGCCCTCGGTCGCGAGGTCGACGGCGGCGCGGATGGCGGCCTCCGGCGGGCTCACCTCGAGCGTGCGCTCCGGCTGGTGCTCGGCGAGGGCCGCGCCCTCGAGCAGGGTCGCGCGGATCGACGCCGGGTCCTCGAAGCGCGGGTGGTGGTCGGTGATGACCAGCACGTCGCTGCCCTCCGCCGCGACGCGGCCCATCTCGAGCCGCTTCGTCGCGTCGCGGTCGCCGTCGGCGCCGAACACCATGATCGTGCGGCCGGTCGTGAACTTGCGCACGGCGGCGAGGGTGTTCTCGAAGGCGTCGGGGCTGTGGCCGAAGTCGACGAAGACCGCGGGTCCGCGGTCGCCGGACACCCGCTCGGTACGGCCGGGGAGGTAGGCGCGGATGCCGCCGTCGGCCTCCAGCGCCTGGCCGATCACGCCGAGCTCGAAGCCGGCCTCGACGAGCAGCACGATGGCGAGCCCGGCGTTGGCGGCCATGTGCCAGCCGATGAGCGGCACGCTCGTCTCGAGCGTGCGGCCCTCGGGGCCCGTGAGGCGGAACGCGGTGCGCTCGGCGGACTCGTCGAGCACCTCGACGGTCCACTCCGCCTCGACGCCGGGCGTGGCGGAGATGGTGGTGACCGGGATGCGCGACTCGTCGACGACCCGGGCGCCCCACGGCGTGTCGAGCGACACGACGCCGCGGCGGGCACGATCCGGCTCGAACAGCGCGAGCTTCGCCCGGAAGTACTCCTCCATGTCGGCGTAGTCGTCGAGGTGGTCGTGGCTGAGGTTCGTGAAGCCGACGACGTCGAACACGATGCCGTCGACCCGGTTCCAGCTCAGCGCCTGCGCGCTGACCTCGATCGCGACGGCGCGCACGCCGGCCTCCCGCATCCGCGCCAGCAGCGCGTGCAGCTCGCTCGCCTCCGGCGTCGTGAGGCGGCTGACGACGCTGAGGTCGCCGATGTGGCGCTCGGAGGTGGAGCTGAGGCCGGTGACGATGTCGAGCTGCCGGAGGATGCCCTCGAGCAGGTACGACATCGACGTCTTGCCGTTCGTGCCGGTGACGCCGAAGATCAGCGGCGGGTTCTCCTGCGTGCGGTAGACCCACGCCGCCAGCTCGCCGAGCGCCTCGCGCGGCGACGGCACGACGACGACGGGCAGTCCCGCGTCGGCGGCGATCGCGGCGCCCTCGGCATCCGTGAGCAGCGCGGAGGCGCCCGCCTCGCGAGCGTCGGCGGCGAACTCGGCGCCGTGCCGCTTCGCCCCGCGCAGCCCCACGTAGAGGTCGCCCGGCTGCACCTCCGAGGAGACGACGGTCACGCCCGTGAGGTCCACGCCGTCGACGGAGCCGTGGTGCTCGAGGTCGAACTCGCGCACCAGCTGGGCCAGCGACCGGGGGGTCGGATGCTCGGGGCGGAGGACCGGAGGGATCCGTGAGCCCACGTGGCCTCGCTTCCTAGCCGTTCCGCTCACCAGGTGAGCGGGATGTTCGGGACCGGCGTCGTGGACGGCGGTACCCGGTACGTCTTGATGACCTGCTTCATGATCGCGGCGAACGCCGGGGCGGCCGCTGCTGACGTCTTCACCTTATCCGGGTTGCCGAGGGTGACCACGACGGCGTACTCCGGGTTGTCGACCGTGGTGAGCCCCGCGACCGAGACCACGCGGTCCGAGCCGTACTTGCCCGACGGGGTCGCGACCTGCGCCGTGCCGGTCTTCGCCGCGATCCGGTAGCCCGGGATCGAGACCGTCTTCGAGATGTTCGACGTGGTCGCCACGGTCTCCATCATCAGGAGCGTCGCGTCCGCCGCCTGCTCGGAGACCACGCGGGTCGGCGTGGTGTCGGGCTGGCCGGTGACGGTGCCGTCGGCGTGCGTGCAGCCCTCGACGAGCGTCAGCGGCACCTGCACGCCGCCGTTGCCGAGCGTCTGGTACATGCTCGCCATCTGCGCCGAGGTCACCGAGATCGCCTGGCCGAACTGCTGGGCCTTGTCGGAGATCGGGTCGATGCCGATCGGGTTCTGCACGATGCCCGCGGTCTCGGCCTGGAAGCCGACCGCGGTCTTCGAGCCGAAGCCGAACTTCTTGAGGTACTCGGTGCGCTTCTGCACGCTGAGGCTCTCGCTCAGCATCGAGATGCCGATGTTCGACGAGTTCTCGATGATGCCCGCGACCGTCCAGTGCATGTCGCCGTGCGGGAACACGTCCTTGATGAACGCGCCCTTCGGGAAGCCCTTGTCGTAGCGGCCCGGCACGACGAGCTTGTCGTCGGCGGTGATCGCGCCGGCGTCGAGGAGCGACGCGACCGTGGCCGGCTTCATGATCGAGCCCGGCTCGAACGAGGCGCTGAAGAAGCGCGATCCGCGATCGGTCGCGGCCGTCGCCGAGACGTCGTTGGGGTCGACGCTCGGCCAGTCGGCCGCGGCCATGATGTGGCCGTCCTTGATGCGGACGACGGAGGCGGTGGCCCACTTCGCGCCGTAGACCGCCGCCTGCTCGGCGAGCACCTGCTGGCTGTACCACTGCAGGTCCTGGTCGATCGTGAGCTGCAGGGTGCCGCCGTCGACGGCCGCCTTCGTCTCCACGGTCGAGCCGGGGATGCGCACGCCCTGCGGGCTGCGCTCGTAGCTCTGCGAGCCGTCCGTGCCGGCGAGGCAGGCCTGCTGGGTGAGCTCGAGTCCCGCCAGCGGCGCGTCCGTGCCCATGAAGCCGAGCAGGTTGCCGGCGACGGCGCCGTTCGGGTAGCTGCGGGCGCTGGTGTCCGGCTCCGAGTAGACCCATGGGATCTTCAGCGCGCGCACCTCGTCGTAGGCGGCGAGGCCGACCGACTTCGAGAGGTACGCGAAGTCGGCGTCCGGGTTCTTCGCGACGGCCGCGGTCAGCGTGTCGCGCATCTGCTGCGCGTCGCCCTTGGTGACGTCCGCGACCTCGGCCAGCGCCTCGTCGACCGTGACGGTCGTCTTCGCGCCCTTCTCGTCCGTGCGGTCGAACGTCGCGTCGCCGCCGAGCGCGAGGCGCGGCGAGGCGGTGATGTTCCAGCGCTGCACGCTCGAGGCCAGCACGACGCCGTTCGTGTCGACGATGTCGCCGCGCGAGCCGTAGGTCGTGATCGAGAGGCGCTGCTGCTTGTCGGCTGCCGCCGTGAGGGCGTCGGCGCGCATCACCTGCAGGTCGACGAGCCGCACGACGCAGCCGACGACGAGCGTCGCGACGACGAGCAGGGTGACGGCCAGGCGGCGTCGGGTGCTGCGGGAGTGGCTCACCTGGGCTCCGGTCGATGCGTGATCAGTGCGTGGTCGGCGACGGGATGACGCCCGGGCCCGATGGTACGTTCGCGCCGCCCGTCGTCCCGGTCGACCCGCCGCCCGTCGCGCCGGTGCCGGTCGAACCGGTTCCCGTTGCGCCGGTGGAGCCGGTGCCGCCGTCGGCCGTCGCGATGCCGCCGTCCTCCTCCGTGGCCGGCGTCTGGCCGGCCGCCGCGTCCTGCGCCGCCTGCTCGGCCGAGGCGTCGATGCCGTCGCCGCCGAGCAGCGAGTTGCCCACGAGGTTGCCGGACGAGCCGACGAGGCTGCCGCCGGCGGGCGTCGCGCTGCCGGTGACGCCCCCGGTGGTCGCGTCGAGGAACACCGGGCTGCCGCTCGTCACCATGCCGAGCTCCTCGGCGCGGCCGGTGAGGTTCTGGGTGGAGCCGAGCACGGAGAGCTTCTCGCTCAGCGCCTTCTCCTGGCGCGAGTAGTCGCGCTGCTGCACCTGCAGCGAGCTGATGCGGTACGCGCCGTCGGCGAGCGAGATGCTCAGCAGCAGCTGCGCGAGCAGGATCATGCCGATGCCGCCCACCACGATGAGCGCGTAGATGAGGCGCGGGCGAGCGCGCCGCTGCGCGCGATCGGGCGCGATCTCGAGGTGCCGGGTGTGCTCCTGCTCCGTCTCCGGAGACCGGAGGGGGCGGGCCAGGGCCAGGGTGGTGCTCATGCCGCCTCCGCGATGCGCTCGGCCGCCCGGAGCCGCACGGAGGCGGCCCGGGGATTGGTGGTCTTCTCCTGCTGGTCCGCCTGCTCGGCGCCGCGCACCAGGAGTCGGAACGAGGGCCGGTGCTCCGGCAGCTCGACGGGCAGCCCCCGCGGGGCGGTCGAGACGGTGCGCGCCGCGAGGGCGCGCTTGACGATGCGGTCCTCGAGCGAGTGGTACGCGAGGACGACGATGCGGCCGCCGAGCGCGAGCGCGTCGAGGCCGGCCGGGATCGCGCGCTCGACGATGGCCAGCTCCTGGTTCACCTCGATGCGCAGCGCCTGGAACACGCGCTTCGCGGGGTGTCCCGACCGCTCGCGCTGCACCGCGGCCGGCGTCGCCGCCACCAGCAGCTCGACGAGCTGGCCGGACCGGGTCAGGCGGGTGGCGACCCGCGACTCGACGATGCGACGCGCGTACCGGGGGGCGAGCTTCTCCTCGCCGTACTCGAAGAAGATGCGGCGCAGCGACGCCTCGTCGTACTCGGCGAGCACCTGCTCGGCGGTGATTCCGCCGGTGGTGTCCATCCGCATGTCGAGCGGCGCGTCCTGCGAGTACGAGAAGCCGCGCTCCACCTCGTCGAGCTGCATCGACGAGACGCCGAGGTCGAAGAGGATGCCGTCGGCGGCCGGCAGGCCGAGCGAGTCGAGCGCCTCCGGCAGCCGGTCGTACTCGGTGTGCACGGGGCGGAAGCGGTCGCCGAAGGGGGCGAGCCGCTCCCCCGCGAGTCGCAGGGCGGCCGGATCGCGGTCGAGGCCGACGAGCACGATCGCCGGGAAGCGCTCGAGCAGCGCCTCGGCGTGGCCGCCGAGGCCGAGCGTCGCGTCGACGACGACGGCGCCCTCGCGCTCGAGTGCGGGGGCGAGCAGCTCGATGCAGCGCTCGAGCAGGACGGGGATGTGGACGGGACGAGCCATGGCGGAGGACGGCCGTCCCCGGACCCTGATCCCCATCCGCGGTGACCTGGTCTCGGGGAAGTGAGACCAGGGCGGGAGCGACCTGTCATCGGGGAAGTGACGGCAGGGCGTGCGGCTGGGGGTCGGGATCCGGGGCGCTAGAAGAGGCCGGGGATCACCTCCTCGTCGGTGTCGGAGAAGCGGGCTTCGGTGTCGGCGTAGTACTGGTTCCAGGCGGAGGTGTCCCAGATCTCGGCGCGGGTGCCGGCGCCGATGACCGTGAGGTCGCGGTCGAGGCCCGCGTAGTCGCGCAGCAGGCCCGGCACCGTGATGCGGCGCTGCTTGTCGGGGATCTCCTGGCTCGCGCCCGAGAGGAAGAGGCGCATGAAGTCGCGCGCCGGCTTGTTCGTGAGCGAGGCCTCGCGCATCCGGCCGTGGAGGTCCTCGAACTCGCGCTGGCTGTAGAGGAAGACGCTGCGCTCGAGTCCGCGGGTCATGACGAGGCCGCCGGAGAAGTCATCCCAGAACTTGGCGGGGAGCACGAGGCGTCCCTTCTCGTCGAGCTTCGGGGTGAACGTGCCGAGCAGCATGACGTCCCCCTTCGCTCCGGCCAGTGGAAGTTGGCTCCACTTTACTCCACTCCCATCCACAAACCTAGGAGATCACCGCGTTTCGACGGCCCCATTCGGGTGACAGGCCTGGAATTCCGGGCCAGCACCGAGTGGAGGAGATTCCCACGATGCGGTCCGGATCCGGGCATGACGAAGCGCAGAGGGAGCCGGCCCGCCCTCGAACGCTCGACGACGCGGGTCGACGAGAGCTGCCGGGAGGGGCGGGCGGGTCGCCGGGGAGGGAAAGGGAGGGATGCGGGGAGTGCGGTGGAGGACGCCCGGAGACGACGGAAGGCCGGCCCGATGGGCCGGCCTTCCGGATCACCTCAACGTGGAGGCGGGCCTCCCATCACGACGGGAGGAGCAGTGAGGTTCAGTCGCGGTCGGCGCCGTGGCGACGCGGTGCGAGGCGCGCGGTCAGGCGTCGCGGCGGGGCGACGGCGATGACGACGCCAGCGAACATCACGACGAAGCCGAGGATCCCGAGCACGGGCACGCGGGTCGCGACACCTGCGAGGAGCGCACCGATCCCGATCAGTCCGATGACGACGCCGAGCGCGATCGCGCCGGCACCGGGGCGGCCTCTCCGAGCTCCCACCGTCGCGACGTAGTCCGCGTCGCTGTGGTAGAGGTTGCGCTCCATCTCGTCGAGGAGTCGCTGCTCCTGCTCGGACAGTGGCATCTCGGTGGCCTTTCGTCGGGACCCCCGCTCTGCGCGGTCAGCCGCCAGAGCGAGTTGTACGCAGGTCGGGACGGCTCTGCGTGGATGCCTCATTGTAGGTCGGCGACCCTCGGTAGGCTAGGCGTGTGGCTGGGAGTTTGCGCCTTGTGGATCTCGTCCAGGAGCGCATCGACGACTTCCTCGACGATCGGTCCGTCGACCTCGAACGCGTGTCGGAGGATCTGGCCGATCACATCGCCATCGCGCGCGACCTCCTGGCGGGCGGGAAGCGGTTCCGCGCCCTGTTCTGCTACTGGGGTTGGCAGTCGGCCGCGGGACTGCCCACGGAGACCGACGACCTCGTGGAGTCGATCGGCGCCGAGCAGGTCGGGCCGGTCACGACCGTCGCCGCCGCGCTGGAGCTGTTCCACGCCGCGGCGCTCGTGCACGACGACATCATGGACGCCTCCGACACGCGCCGGGGGCGACCGTCCGTGCACCGGCGCTTCGAGGCGCTGCACGCGGAGCGCGGGATGCTCGGCGACGCGGGACGCTTCGGCACGTCGGCCGCGCTGCTGCTCGGCGACCTCCTGCTCGGCTGGAGCGACGAGCTGCTCGACGCCGGCCTCGCCGCCGACCCCGCCACCGCCGCCGCGGCTCGGGCCGAGTTCGTCCGCATGCGCACCGAGGTCACGGCCGGCCAGTACCTCGACGTGCTCGAGGAGGGCTCGTGGCGCGGTCACGAGGAGACGGAGCAGCTGCGCCGCGCGCACCGCGTCATCCTCTACAAGTCGGCCAAGTACAGCGTCGAGGCGCCGCTCGTGATCGGCGCGGCGCTCGCCGGCGCCGAGCCCGACCAGCTCGACACGCTGCGCCGCTTCGGCGTGCCGCTCGGGGTCGCGTTCCAGCTGCGCGACGACCTGCTCGGCGTCTTCGGCGACCCCGACGTGACCGGCAAGCCCGCCGGCGACGACCTCCGCGAGGGCAAGCGCACCGTGCTCATCGCACTCGCCCGCCGCAGCCTGCCCGCGAACGCCGTGCGGCTGCTCGACGAGCTGCTCGGCGATCCCGAGCTCGAGGCGGCGCAGATCACCATGCTCCAGTCGGCCCTGCGCGAGAGCGGCGCGGTCGATCAGGTCGAGCGGATGATCGAGCGCAACGTCGGCGACGCCATCGCCGCGCTCGGCATGGCCCGGCTCACGCGGGCCGCGAAGACCGAGCTCGCGCGGCTCGCCGACGCCGTCACCCGCCGCAGCGCCTGAGGCGCCGGAGCGGGCGGCTGCTCAGAAGGCGGGCGGCTGCTCAGAAGGCGAGGGACTGGGCGACGCGGCGCACCTCGGCCTTGCGGCCGGCCCGCAGCGCGTCGATCGGCGCGACGCCGAGGCTGTCCTCCGGCGACGTGAGCCAGCGCAGGATCTCCTCGTCGGAGTAGCCGGCGTCGCCGAGCACCACGATCGTGCCGCGCAGCTCGGCCACCGGCTCGTGATCGCGGAGGAACGACGCGGGCACCTTGAGCACGCCGTCGATGCGGGTGGCGAGGATCACGCGATCCTCGATCAGCCGTCGGACACGGCCGAGCGGCAGCTCCAGCCGCTCGACGAGATCGGGGAGGGTCAGCCACTCGGGGGCGCTGTCGGTCACTCCCCCAGCGTGCCACGATCACGCCCGCCATCCGGAGCAGCGGATTCCGTCACTCCAGTAACACAATCCACACTGATCACTCTGATTGACACGCCTTTACTTCTGTGTCAGCGTGGACCGATCGCCCGGAGGGGAAGCCGGGCTGAGCGGGGAAGAACCATTGACGCAGTCCGTCCATGCTCGCGCGCCCTGGGGAGGCGCGGCGCGAGCCACCATGCCGATCGTGCTCGCGGGAGCGCTCGCCGTCGGCATCGGCGTCGCGGCGCCGGCTGATCCGGCGCACGCCGCCGTGAAGAAGCCGGTGCGGGCCAAGGCCGCCGCCGCGCGTCCTGCGGTCGCCGCCGTCGTGACGCCCGCCGCCGTCGCCGTCGTGCCGACCACGCACACCGTCGCCTCGGGCGAGTCGGTCGCCTCCATCGCCGGCCGCTACGGGCTCGCCACCGCGGCCGTGCTCGCCGCGAACGGACTGGGCTGGCGCTCGCTCATCTTCCCCGGCCAGGTGCTCACGCTCCCGGGCGGCACGGCGGCCGCACCCGCCGCCCAGGCCGCACCGAGCGCCGGCGGCGCCTACACGATCGCGAGCGGCGACACCGTCTCCGGGATCGCGCAGCGCCAGGGCACGACCACCGCCGCGCTGCTCGCGGCCAACGGCCTCAGCGCGTCGAGCATCATCTACCCGGGCCAGCGCCTCGTCATCCCGGGCTCGGCCGCACCGGCGCCCGCCGCCGCACCGGCTCCGGCCGCCGCCCCGACCCCGGCGGCTGCTGCCGGGTCGACCTCGTACGTCATCCGCACCGGCGACACCGTCTCGGCGATCGCGACGCGCTTCGGCACCACGACCGCCGCGGTGCTCGCGGCCAACGGCCTCACGAGCGCCGGCCTGATCTACGCCGGCCGTACCCTGACCATCCCGGGCGCGGCCGCCGCCGCGCCGGCGGTCCGGACCGCGGCCGCGGTGACGCCCATCGGCACGGGCGTCACGCCGCTCACGGGCACCATGACGGCGAACGCGACGACCATCATCGCCGTCGGCCGTCAGCTCGGCGTGCCGGACCGCGGCATCGTGATCGCGCTCGCCACCGCGATGCAGGAGTCGAGCCTCGTCAACCTGTCCACCGGGCACCTCGACTCGGTCGGCCTGTTCCAGCAGCGCCCGAGCTACGGCTGGGGCACGCCGGCGCAGCTCACCGACCCGGCCTCGGCCGCGCGCCGCTTCTACGGCGGGCCGTCGAACCCGAACACGGGCGTGACGCGCGGGCTGCTCGACATCCCGGGCTGGCAGGCCATGTCGCTGACGCAGGCGGCGCAGGCCGTGCAGGTCTCGGCCTACCCTGACGCCTACGCGCGCTGGGAGACGAGCGCCGTCTCCTGGCTCGCCCAGCTCGGCTGACCCGCCCCGGCTGACCCGCCCCGGGCGACCCGCCCCGGCGACCAACCCTGGGCTGACCAACCCTGGGCTGATCGCCGCGCGATCTCCCGACCCGTCCCGGATATGACGCGGCATCCCGGAGACGACGCGGCGGTCGTGTCCCTCCCGACGCGAGCCGATCGCGGCCGGCCCCGAACCGAGCGGGACTCCGCGTTGCACCAGGGGATTCCCCGCGCCCGTCCCTAGACTTCCGGGCGTGAGTGCGAACACGTCCGATCCGATGATCGGCCGGCTGATCGACGGCCGGTACCAGGTGCGCTCACGCATCGCCCGCGGCGGCATGGCCACCGTGTACCTGGCGACGGACCTGCGCCTCGAGCGCCGCGTCGCGGTGAAGATCATGCACGGCCACCTCGCCGACGACAGCCAGTTCAAGCAGCGCTTCATCCAGGAGGCCCGGTCGGCCGCCCGTCTGGCGCACCCGAACGTGGTCAACGTCTTCGACCAGGGGCAGGACGACGAGAGCGCGTATCTCGTCATGGAGTACCTGCCGGGCATCACGCTGCGCGACCTGCTGCACGACTACGGCGCGCTCACCTCGGAGCAGACGATCGACATCGCGGAGGCCGTGCTCTCGGGCCTCGCCGCCGCTCACAAGGCCGGCATCGTGCACCGCGACCTCAAGCCGGAGAACGTGCTGCTGGCCGACGACGGCCGCATCAAGATCGGCGACTTCGGCCTGGCCCGCGCCGCCAGCGCGAACACCGCGACCGGCGCCGCGCTGCTGGGCACGATCGCCTACCTCTCCCCCGAGCTCGTGACCCGCGGCGTCGCGGACACCCGCAGCGACATCTACGCGGTCGGCATCATGATGTACGAGATGCTCACCGGCGAGCAGCCGTACAAGGGCGAGCAGCCGATGCAGATCGCCTACCAGCACGCGAACGACTCCGTGCCGGCGCCGAGCATCGCCCTGCCCGGCGTGCCCGCCGAGCTCGACGAGCTGGTGCTCTGGGCGACGGCCCGCGATCCCGAGGAGCGCCCCGCCGACGCCCGCGCCCTCCTCGACCAGCTGCGCGACACCGAGACCGAGCTCAGCACGGCGCTGCCGCCCGCGACGTCGCGGACCGCGGCGCAGCGCACGCTCGTGCTGCCGGCGGCGCCGCGCGGGGTCTCCCCCGACGCCGCCACCCAGGTGCTCGGCGGCGTGCCGCCGCGCCCGCCGGCCCCCGTCATCCGCGCGGACGCCGACACCGCGCCGGCGCCGGAGCTCTCGGAGGCGACCTCCGCCCTCGCGACCAGCGCGCGCCGCCGTCGGGGACGCGGCTGGATCATCGCCCTCGTCGTCGTGCTGCTCGTCGCACTCGCCGGCGGCGCCGGCTGGTACTTCGGCTTCGGGCCGGGCGCCCGCGTCGGCGTGCCCGGAGTCGCCGGGGCCTCCGTCGCGGATGCCACCTCGACGCTGCAGGAGGCCGGCTTCCGCGTCGCACCCGACGTGAAGACGGACTGGTCGGTCGACGTGCCCAAGGGCAGCGTCGTCGGCACCGACCCGGCGAAGGGCACCGCGGCCGACAAGGACGCGCTCATCACGCTCATCGTCTCGAACGGTCCGCGTCCGTACGACCTCGGCACCCTCGTCGGCCAGACCGAGTCGGACGCGAAGACGCTCGTCGAGTCGCACTGGCGGCTCGACGGGGAGACGACCCAGTTCGACCCGCAGATCGAGCAGGGGCACGTGATCGACGCCCTCGGCACCATCGACGGCGTCGAGCAGCAGAGCCTGAAGGACGTCACCCAGTACGGCGAGCAGCAGCCGATCGCGCTCGTGCTCTCGGCCGGGCCCTTCCCGGACATCGCGAACCACTCGGTCGCCGACGCGACGAAGCTGCTGCAGGAGGCGGGCCTCCAGGTGTCGCCCGACCAGCAGCAGATCGCGAGCGACACGGTGCCCGACGGGCAGGTCATCGGGCTCGTGGGCGGCGACTACTCGAAGCCCATCCGCCCGGACGACACCGTCACGCTCATCGTCTCGACCGGCCCGCCGCCCGTGGAGATCCCGGACGTGGTCGGGCTGACCTGGGACAAGGCGAAGAAGGCGCTGGCCGACGCGCAGTTCGTCGTGCAGATCACGAACGGCGGCCCGGTGAAGAGCCTCGCCGACTTCAGCCCCGGCTCGTTCGTCGTCGACAAGGTCGATCCCGATCAGAGCGGCACGGCCCCGAAGGGGTCGACGATCAAGATCACGCTGAAGAACAACTTCTAGCGCGAGGGCCGGCAGGCTACTTCGCGAGCTCCTCGGCGACGAGGAACGCGAGCTCCAGCGACTGCATGTGGTTCAGTCGCGGGTCGCACAGCGACTCGTAGCGCGTCGCGAGCGTCGCCTCGTCGATGTGCTCGGAGCCGCCGAGGCACTCGGTCACGTCGTCGCCGGTCAGCTCGACGTGGATGCCGCCCGGGTGCGTGCCCGCGGCGCGGTGCGACTCGAAGAAGCCCTGCACCTCGTCGACGATCTCCTCGAAGCGGCGGGTCTTGTAGCCCGTCGGCGTCGTGATGCCGTTGCCGTGCATCGGGTCGGTGACCCAGAGCGGCTGCGCGTCCATGCCCTTGATGGCCTCGAGCAGCGGGGGCAGTGCGTCCCGGATGCGCGACGCGCCCATCCGCGTGATGAACGTCAGGCGGCCGGGCTCGCGCTCGGGATCGAGCTTGTCGATGAGGCGGCGCATGTCGTCCGCGGTCGTCGACGGCCCGAGCTTGACGCCGAGCGGGTTGCGGATGCGCGAGAAGAAGTCGACGTGGGCGCCGTCGAGGTCGCGCGTGCGCTCCCCGATCCAGAGGAAGTGCGCGCTCGTGTCGACCGGTGTGCCGTTGCGGGAGTCGATCCGCGTCATCGGGCGCTCGTAGTCCATGAGCAGGCCCTCGTGCCCGGTGTAGAACTCGACGCGCTTGAGCTCGTCGAAGTCGGCGCCGGCGGCCTCCATGAAGCGGATGGCGCGGTCGATCTCCTTGGCCAGGCCCTCGTAGCGCTGGTTGGCCGGGTTCTGCGCGAAGCCGCGGTTCCAGGAGTGCACCTCGCGCAGGTCGGCGAACCCGCCCTGCGTGAACGCGCGGATGAGGTTCAGCGTCGACGCTGCCGTGTGGTAGCCCTGCACGAGCCGGCGGGGATCGGCCTGGCGCGACTCCGGCGTGAAGTCGTAGCCGTTGACGATGTCGCCGCGGTAGGCCGGCAGCGTCACGCCGCCGCGCGTCTCGTCGTCGCTCGAGCGCGGCTTGGCGAACTGGCCCGCCATCCGGCCCATCTTCACGATCGGCATCGACGCGCCGTAGGTGAGCACCACGGCCATCTGCAGGATCGTCTTCACGCGGTTGCGGATCTGCTCGGCGGTCGCGCCGGCGAAGGTCTCGGCGCAGTCGCCGCCCTGCAGCAGGAACGCCCTGCCCTGGGCCGCGTTCGCGAGCCGCTCGCGCAGGATGTCGATCTCGCCCGCGAACACCAGCGGCGGCATGGTCGCGATCTCCGCGGACGCCGCGGCGGCGGCCGCCGCATCCGACCAGGCCGGCTGCTGCTTGATCGGGAGGCTCCGCCAATAGTCCAGACCCTCGACCACCTCGGGATCGGCGAGGACGACGGGTTCGGCGGGAAGGGTCACGAGGGTCAAGCGTATCCGAGCGGGGCAGTGCTCACCGGCACGCGGCGGCGGGGCCGATCGGACGACCGGGACGGGTCAGGAGGCCGCCCCGGCGCGCGCCACGGCCTTCGCGCGGGCGCGGCCAGCGCGGGCCGTCGCGGAGGCCTTCGCAGCCTTCGGCGTCTTGGCCGAGGAGGCGTAGACGTCGACGTACTCCTGGCCGCTGAGGCGCGACAGCTCGTACATGATCTCGTCGGTGATCGAGCGGAGCACGAAGCGGTCGCCCTCGAGGCCGTGGAAGCGCGAGAAGTCGAGCGGCTCGCCGAACACGATGCCGATGCGGCGCACCTTCGGCATGAGCGTGCCGGTCGGCATGGCCTTCTCGGTGTCGATCATGGCGACGGGCACGACGGGCACGCGGCCCTCGAGCACCATGCGGGCGATGCCGGTGCGGCCGCGGTAGAGGCGGCCGTCGGGCGAGCGGGTGCCCTCGGGGTAGATGCCGAGCTGCTCGCCGTCGGCCAGGACCTGCAGGCCGGTGTTGAGCGACGCCTCCGAGGCTCGCCCGCCCGAGCGGTCGATCGGCAGCTGGCCGATGCCGAGGAAGAACTGCTTGATGAACCAGCCCTTGATGCCGGGCATCGTGAAGTACTCGCTCTTCGCGAGGAAGCGGATGCGGCGGTCCACCGCGATCGGCAGGAACACCGAGTCGATGAAGGACAGGTGATTCGACGCGAGGATGACGGCGCCCTCGCGCGGCAGGTTCTCGATGCCGCGGATCCACGGCCGGAACACCGTGAACAGGAACGGGCCCAGCACGACGTTCTTCAGGAACGCGTAGAACATGGCTTCTCCCTAGAGCGTCTGCGCCCGGAGGCGGGCCAGGTCGGCCGCGCCGACCACGCCGGCGTCGTTGACGAGCTCGGCCGTCGCGAACTGCGCCTCAGGATGGTAGCCGCGTGCCGGCAGGTGCGCGAGGTACGCCTCGCGGATCGGCTCGAGCAGTCGCTCCCCCGCCGCGGCGACGCCGCCGCCGAACACGAAGACCTGCGGGTCGAGCACGGCGCTGAGCGAGGCGCAGGCCTGCCCGAGCCAGCCGCCGAGCTCGCGGAGTGCGGCCAGCGCGCCCGGGTCGCCGTCCTGGATGAGCGCGCCGACGGTCGCGCCGTCGAGCGCGCCGTCGCGCTCGCGGGCGATCGCCAGCGACTGGCCGATGCCGCCCGCGTCGGCGATGGAGTTCGCCATCCGGAGCAGCGCGCGGCCGGAGCCGTACTGCTCGATGCAGCCGCGGGCGCCGCAGCCGCACGGCAGCCCGCCCGGCACGACGCGGAGGTGGCCGATCTCGCCGGCCGAGCCGAAGCCGCCGCGCAGCAGGTGGTCGTTCACGACGACCGCACCGCCCACCCCGGTGCCGATCGTGAGCATCGTCATGTCTGAGGTCATCCGCCCGGCGCCGTAGCGGAACTCGGCCCAGCCGGCCGCGTTCGCGTCGTTGTCGATCGTGATCTCGATGTCGGGCAGCCGCTCGGTGATGCGCTGGCGGAACGGCTCGTTGCGCCAGTTGATGTTCGGCGCGTAGTAGACGGTCGACTGCGCCGCGTCGATGAAGCCCGCGGCGGCGACGCCCGCCGCGATGACCTCCGTGCCGGACGAGAGCCGGCGGATCATGTCGACGACGGCATCGACGATCGCGGACGGATCGCCCGCGGGCGTCGGCACGCGGTCGTCCGCGACGATCTCGCCGAGATCCGTGACCACCGCCCCCGCGATCTTGGTCCCGCCGATGTCGATCCCGATCGCGTGCACCCCCCGATTCTATGAGCGGGGGATCCCCAGCACGGGACCGTAGGATGACGGGACTGTCCCCGGTGTCGAAGGAGCTGCCGTGAACGAGTCCACCGTCCCCGCCCTGGTCGAGGCGGACCCGTCGCTCAACGCGACCGATCTGCTGCTGCACCGCGTGCGCACGAGCCCCGACGCTCCGCTGTTCTCGCTGCCGACCGCCGACGGCGGCTGGTCGGATATGTCGACGGCGGAATTCCACCGCCGCGTCGTCGAGCTGGCCAAGGGCCTCGTCGCCGCCGGCGTGCAGCCGGGCGACAAGATCGGCCTCATCTGCCGCACCCGCTTCGAGTGGACGCTCATCGACTTCGCGACCTGGTTCGCCGGCGCGGTGCTCGTGCCGGTCTACGAGACCTCCTCCCCCGCGCAGATCCAGTTCAACCTCGACGACTCGGGCGCCTCGCGCCTCATCGTGGAGACGCCGGAGCACTTCCTCCGCTTCGACGAGGTGCGCGGCGAGCTGCCGGGTATCGGCGACGTCTGGCAGCTGCACCTCGGCGACCTCGACAAGCTCGCCGCGAGCGGCTCCGCCGTGACCGACGAGGAGATCGAGGCCCGCCGCAGCGCCGCGAACGGCGACGACCTGGCGACGCTCATCTACACGAGCGGCTCGACCGGCGTGCCGAAGGGCTGCATCCTCACCCACTCGAACTTCGTCGAGCTGTCGCGCAACGCGGCCGCCGCGATGGGCCCCGTCGTCGAGCAGGGCTCGTCGACGCTGCTCTTCATCACGACGGCCCACGTGTTCGCGCGCTTCATCTCGGTGATGAGCGTCTACTCCGGCGTCAAGGTCGGGCACCAGGCCGACACGAAGCGGCTGCTCGAGTCGCTCGGCAGCTTCCAGCCCACGTTCCTGCTCGCCGTGCCCCGGGTGTTCGAGAAGGTCTACAACTCGGCCGAGCAGAAGGCCGAGGCCGGCGGCAAGGGCGCGATCTTCCGCGCCGCCGCCGAGGTCGCGATCGCGCATTCGAAGGCGCTCGACGCCGGCCGCGTGCCGCTCGGCCTCCGGCTCCGGTTCGCGCTGTTCGACCGGCTCGTCTACTCGACCATCCGGAAGGCGATGGGCGGCCGCATCCGCTACGCCGTCTCCGGATCCGCCCCGCTCGGCACCCGCCTCGGGCATTTCTTCCGCAGCCTCGACGTCCGGGTGCTCGAGGGCTACGGCCTCACCGAGACCACGGCGCCGGCGAGCGTGAACCTCGTCGACAAGTTCAAGATCGGCACCGTCGGCCCCGCGCTGCCGGGCGTCGGCATCCGCATCGCCGAGGGCGGCGAGATCCAGGTCAAGGGCATCGACGTCTTCCGCGGCTACTGGAACAACCCCGAGGCGACCGCCGCGGCGTTCGACGGCGAGTGGTTCAAGACCGGCGACATCGGCTCCCTCGACGAGGACGGCTACCTCACGATCACCGGCCGCACGAAGGAGATCATCGTGACGGCGGGCGGCAAGAACGTCGCCCCCGCCGGGCTCGAGGACCCGATCCGCGCGAACCCGCTCGTCGGCCAGGTGGTCGTCGTCGGCGACCAGAAGCCGTTCATCGCCGCGCTGGTGACGCTCGACCCGGAGATGCTGCCGGTCTGGCTCAACAACAACGGGGAGGCCGCCGACCTGCCGCTCGAGCAGGCCGCGAAGCACCCGAAGGTGATCGCCGAGGTGCAGAAGGCCGTCGACGGCGCGAACGCGCGCGTCTCGCGGGCGGAGTCCATCCGCAAGTTCACGATCCTGCCGCTCGAGTTCACGGAGGCCTCCGGCCACCTGACCCCGAAGATGTCGATCAAGCGCAACGTGATCGTGAAGGACTTCGCCGCCGACATCGAGGCGATGTACACGCCGACCTCGTCGACGGAGACGCAGGGCGTCTCGCTCGCGCACTAGCCGCAGCCGACCCGATCCCCGGGCCCGTCGACGGCGGCGTCGGCGGGCTATCCCGCAGGAGTCGTCAGACGCGGAACCAGTCCGACTCGCGGATGAGCCGGAGCGCGTCGCGGCGCGTCTCCGGCTCGAGGCCGAACACGTAGAGCACGCCGTCGAGGTGGTCGGTCTCGTGCTGCAGCATCTGCGCCATGACGCCCTCCCCCTCGACCTCGATCGCGTTCCCGTCGAGGTCGACGCCGCGCACCCGCGCGTACGGGTGCCGCGGCCGCGGGAAGTAGAAGCCCGGCACCGACAGGCAGCCCTCGTCGACGAGCTCGGGCTCGCCGCGCAGCTCCACGATCTCGGGGTTGAGCACGTAGCCGATGTCGCCGTCGATGTTCCAGCTGAAGGCGCGGAGGCCGACGCCGATCTGCGGCGCGGCGACGCCGGCGCGGCCGGGCACCTCGACGGTCTCGAGCAGGTCGTCGACGAGCCCCTGGTTGCCCGCCGCGCCGAGCACGACGGGGTCGGCGGGCGAGCGGAGGACGGGGTCGCCGAACAGGCGGATCTGGCGCTCGGTCATGAGCTGGCGGGGGTCCTTCGACGGGATCGGGAGCGCTAGTCGCGTTCGGCGGGCAGCCCGTCGACCACGAGCGCGGCCAGGTGCCGGGCGGAGTCGCGGGTGAAGGGCTTGAGCTGGCGGTAGCGGACGACGCTGCCGGCGGCGAGCTCGGGGTCGTACGGGATGCGGACGACCTCGCGCACGCGCGACTGGAAGTGCCGCTCGATCTCGTCGAGCTTGACGAGGTTCGTGCCCTGCGTCGCCGTGTTGATGGCGACGACCGCGTTGCGCACGAGCGCGCCGTAGCCGTTCGCCTCGAGCCAGGTCAGCGTCTCGGAGGCGAGCCGCGCCTCGTCGACGCTGCCGCCGGAGACGATCACGACCGAGTCGGCGCGCTGCAGGGTGGCGCGCATGACGGAGTGCACGATGCCGGTGCCGCAGTCGGTCAGCACCAGCGAGTAGTAGCGGGCGACGAGGTCGGCGACGACGTTGTAGTCGTTCTCGTCGAACGCCTCGGAGAGCAGCGGATCGGTGTCGGACGCGAGCACGTCGAGCCGGGTCTCGTCGCGCGACACGTGCGTCGACAGCTCGCCGAAGTCGGTGATCGCCGGCGCGTGGTTCACGAGGTCGCGCACGGTCGACCGGGTCTGCTTCGCGACGCGCTCGGACAGCGTGCCGCGGTCGGGGTTCGCATCGATCGCGACGATGCGGTCCTCGCGCACGTCGGCCAGCGCCATCCCGAGCAGGGTGGTGATCGTGGTCTTGCCGACACCGCCCTTGCGGGTGAGCACCGGCACGAACCGGGTGCCGCCCTCGAGCCGCTTCGAGATGCGCGCGTCGACGGCCTTGCGGGCGCGGGCGGCCGCGGAGTCGCCGACGTTCACGAGGTGGAACGTGCCCTGGTAGAGCAGGTGCTGCCAGAAGCCCTCCGGCGCGACGCGGCGCGAGCCGCGGCGGTCGAGCAGCCGCTCGGGCGTGAGCATCGCGGCCGGCTCGGGCGAGGTGGCGACGCCGGCGGCGCGGCTGCGGCGCGAGTACAGCGCGGCGTCGTCCGCCGGCAGCGGCACGATCTCCGGCTCCGGCTCGGCCTGCGCGACCGGTCGCGGCGCGGGGATGACGATGGAGGTCGTGGAGGCGGTCGCCCCGTCGGCGCGGATCGCGATGTCGTCGATCGCCACCGCCGCCTCGTCCTCGGGCACGATGTGCACGGGCAGCGGCAGGTCGAGGTCGACGCTCACCGTGATCGGCTCCGGGACCTCGATGAGCCGGTCGTCGCGCAGGTGGAGCTCGCCGTGACGTCCGACGTCGCGCGCGGGGGCGGGCTCGTCCCCGGCTCCGGTGCGGTCGCGCGCATCCGACATCGCGGCCTCCGTCCGTTCCGCCCGTCAGGCGACGGACATCACAGTGTAGAACGTGGCCGCGACGCGCTCCGACCTACTCCACGACGACGAGCAGGTCGCCCGCGTCCACCTGCTGGGTGGTCGGGATGGCGAGCCGCGCGACGCGTCCGGCGACCGGCGTGGTGATCGCGGCCTCCATCTTCATCGCCTCGATCGAGGCCACCGCGGCGCCGGCCTCGACCGTGTCGCCCTCCGCCACCTTCAGCGTCACGACGCCGGAGAACGGCGCGGGCACGTGGCCCGGCTTCGCGGAGTCGGCCTTCTCGGCGCTCGTCACCTCGACGGCGATGCCGCGGTCGCGCACGAACACCGGTCGCAGCTGCCCGTTGAGCGTGGTCATGACCGTGCGCACGCCCTTCTCGTCCGCCTCGCCGATGGCCTCGAGGCCGATGAAGAGGTTGACGCCGGTGCCCATGTGCACGACGTGCTCGACGCCGGGACGCAGACCGTAGAGGTAGTCGATCGTGTCGACGACCGACAGGTCGCCGAACAGCTCGCGGAGCTGGTCGAACTGCCGGGTCGGCGCCGGGAACAGCAGCCGGTTCAGGGTCGCGCGGCGGGCGCCGGCGTCCTCGCCGTCCAGCAGGCCGAGGTCGTCGTCCGAGACGTCCTCGACGCCGATCCGCACCTCGCGCCCCTCCAGCACCTTCGTGCGGAACGGCTCGGGCCAGCCTCCGGGCGGGTCGCCGAGCTCGCCGGCGACGAAGCCGATGACGGAGTCCGGGATGTCGTACTTCTGCGGGTTCTGCTCGAAGTCGTCCGGGTCGGCGTCGGCCGCCACGAGGGCGAGCGCGAGGTCGCCGACGACCTTCGACGACGGCGTCACCTTCGGGATGTCGCCGAGGATGCGGTTCGCCGCGGCGTAGTAGTCCTCGATGCGCTCGAAGTGGTCGGCGAGGCCGAGCGCGATGGCCTGCTGGCGCAGGTTGGAGAGCTGGCCGCCCGGGATCTCGTGCTTGTACACCCGGCCGGTCGGGCCCGGCAGGCCGGACTCGAACGGCTTGTAGGCCGTGCGCACGGCCTCCCAGTAGGGCTCGAGGTCGCTGACGGCGCGCAGGCTCAGCCCGGTGTCGCGGTCGGTGTGCGCCGTCGCGGCGACGAGCGCCGACAGGCTCGGCTGCGACGTGGTGCCCGACATCGGCGCGCTGGCCGCGTCGACGGCGTCCGCCCCGGCGCGACTCGCCGCGAGCAGGGTGGCGAGCTGACCGCCGGCCGTGTCGTGCGTGTGCACGTGCACCGGCTGGTCGAAGCGCTCGCGCAGGGCGCCGACGAGCTTCTCGGCCGCGCCGGCGCGGAGCAGGCCCGCCATGTCCTTGATCGCGATGATGTGCGCCCCCGCCTCGACGATCTGCTCCGCGAGGCGGAGGTAGTAGTCGAGCGTGTAGAGCTTCTCGTCCGGGTCGAGCAGGTCGCCGGTGTAGCAGAGCGCGACCTCGGCGACCGTGGTGCCGGTCTCGAGCACCGCGTCGATCGCCGGGCGCATCTGCCCGACGTCGTTGAGCGCGTCGAAGATGCGGAAGATGTCGATGCCGGAGGCCGCCGCCTCCCGGACGAACGCATCCGTCACCTGCGTCGGGTACGGCGTGTAGCCGACCGTGTTGCGCCCGCGCAGCAGCATCTGGATGGCCACGTTCGGCAGGGCCTGGCGCATCGTGTCGAGCCGCTCCCACGGGTCCTCGCCGAGGAAGCGCAGCGCGACGTCGTAGGTCGCGCCGCCCCAGGCCTCGACCGAGAGCAGCTGCGGGGTCATCCGCGCCGTGTACGGCAGCGCCGCGACGAGGTCCCGGGTGCGCACGCGGGTGGCGAGCAGCGACTGGTGGGCGTCGCGGAACGTGGTCTCGGTGACCGCGAGGGCCGTCTGCTGGCGCAGCGCCGACGAGAAGCCGACCGGGCCGAGCTCGAGCAGCCGCTGGCGCGAGCCGCTCGGAGCCGGCGCGGCGAGGTCGAGCTCCGGCAGCTTCAGCGCCGGGTCGATCGCACGGCCGACCGTGCCGTTCGGCAGGTTGACGGTCACGTCGGCGAGCCAGTTCAGCACCTTCGTGCCGCGGTCGCGCGACTCGGTGTACTCGAGCAGCTCCGGCCGCTCCCCGATGAACAGGGTGCTGAAGTCGCCTGCCTGGAAGGACGGGTCGGCGAGCACGCCCTGGAGGAACGGGATGTTCGTCGTGACGCCGCGGATGCGGAACTCGGCGAGGCCGCGGCGGGCGCGGGCGACGGCGGTGGAGAAGTCGCGCCCGCGGCAGGTCATCTTCGCGAGCATCGAGTCGAAGTGCGGGCTGATCTGGGCGCCCGGGTCGACGGTGCCGCCGTCGAGGCGCACACCGGCGCCGCCCGGCGAGCGGTAGGTGGTGATCTTGCCGGTGTCGGGGCGGAAGCCGGAGGCCGGGTCCTCCGTCGTGATGCGGCACTGGATCGCGGCGCCGTGCAGCACGACGGTCTCGCGCGAGAGGCCGAGGTCGTCGAGGGTCTCCCCCGAGGCGATGCGCATCTGCGACTGCACGAGGTCGACGTCGGTGACCTCCTCGGTCACCGTGTGCTCGACCTGGATGCGCGGGTTCATCTCGATGAAGACGTGCTCGCCGGCGCGCTCGCCGACGGTGTCGAGCAGGAACTCGACGGTCCCGGCGTTCTGGTAGCCGATCGACTCGGCGAAGGCGATCGCGTCGCGGTAGAGCGCCTCGCGGATCGACTGGTCGAGGTTCGGCGCCGGGGCGATCTCGACGACCTTCTGGTTGCGGCGCTGGATCGAGCAGTCGCGCTCGAACAGGTGCATGGTGTGGCCGTGCCGGTCGGCGAGGATCTGCACCTCGATGTGGCGCGGGCGCAGCACGGCCTGCTCGAGGAACATCGTCGCGTCGCCGAACGCGCTGTCGGCCTCCCGCATCGCCTCCTCGAGCGCGGCGCGGAGGTCCTCTGCGCGCTCGACGCGGCGCATGCCGCGGCCGCCGCCGCCGGCGACCGCCTTCGCGAAGACGGGGAAGCCGATGCGGTCGGCCTCCGAGACGAGCAGGTCGATGTCGGTGGTCGCGGGGCTCGAGTCGAGCACGGGCACGCCGGCCTTGATGGCGTGCTCCTTCGCGGTCACCTTGTTGCCGGCCATCTCGAGCACGGAGGCATCCGGGCCGATGAAGGTGATGCCGTTGTCGGCGGCGGCACGGGCGAGGTCCGGATTCTCGGACAGGAAGCCGTAGCCGGGGTAGATCGCATCCGCGCCGGACTCCTTCGCGACGCGGATGATCTCCGCGACGTCGAGGTAGGCACGGACCGGGTGGCCCTCCTCGCCGATGAGGTACGCCTCATCCGCCTTGAGGCGGTGCAGGGAGTTGCGATCCTCGTAGGGATACACGGCCACCGTCTTGGCGCCGAGCTCGACGGCGGCCCGGAATGCCCGGATCGCGATCTCTCCACGATTGGCCACGAGGATCTTGGTGAACATCCGGCTCCCTCCGGCACGCCAGCGGCTGTGCCGTCACGCTTGTGTGTTCTTCCAGCGTAGTGAAGGTAGGTTGGCCTTCATGCACGTGCTGAGCGTCAGCTCCCTCAAGGGGGGCGTGGGGAAGACCACGGTGACGCTCGGCCTCGCCTCCGCGGCGTTCTCGCGCGGGATCTCGACGCTGGTCGTCGATCTCGATCCCCAGTCCGACGTCTCGACCGGCATGGACATCGCCGTCGCCGGCCACCTCAACGTCGCCGACGTGCTGGCGGCGCCGAAGGAGAAGATCGTCCGCTCGGCGATCGCGCCGTCGGGCTGGACACGCGGCCGCAGCGGCACCGTCGACGTGCTCATCGGCTCGCCCTCGGCGATCAACTTCGACGGGCCGCACCCGTCGATCCGCGACATCTGGAAGCTCGAGGAGGCCCTCGCCCACGTCGAGCGGGAGTACGACCTCGTGCTCATCGACTGCGCGCCCTCGCTCAACGCCCTGACGCGCACCGCGTGGGCGGCCTCCGACCGCGTGGCGGTCGTGACCGAGCCCGGCCTGTTCTCCGTGGCCGCCGCCGACCGCGCCCTGCGCGCGATCGAGGAGATCCGCCGCGGGCTCTCCCCCCGCCTCCAGCCGCTCGGCATCATCGTGAACCGCGCGCGGGTGCAGTCGCTCGAGCACCAGTTCCGCATCAAGGAGCTGCGCGACATGTTCGGGCCGCTCGTGCTCTCGCCCCAGCTGCCGGAGCGCACGTCGCTGCAGCAGGCGCAGGGCGCCGCGAAGCCGCTGCACATCTGGCCGGGCGAGAGCGCGCAGGAGATGGCGCACCACTTCGACCTGCTGCTCGACCGCGTGCTGCGCACGGCGAAGATCAACGGCGTGCTGCCGCTGCTGCCGGAGTCGGCCGCGACGGATCTGCCCTCGTTCGCCGAGCAGTCCTGACGCCGTCGCTCCGACGCGGCCCGGGCATGACGACGCCCCGGCCGGATCGGCCGAGGCGGACGACGTGCTAGCTGGCGGCGCGCTTCGCGCGGCGCTGGGCGAGTTCGTCTGAGGGGTCCTCCGCCGGGCTGCGGTCGAGCTCGACGAGGCTCGACTCGACCTCGCGGAGCACCTTGCCGACGGCGATGCCGAACACGCCCTGGCCCTGGCTGACGAGGTCGATGACCTCGTCGTCGGACGTGCAGAGATAGACGCTCGCGCCATCGGACATGAGCGTCGTCTGCGCGAGGTCGCTGACCCCCGCCTCGCGGAGCTGGCCGATCGCGGTGCGGATCTGCTGCAGCGAGATGCCGGTGTCGAGGAGCCGCTTCACGAGCTTGAGCACGAGGATGTCGCGGAAGCCGTAGAGGCGCTGCGAGCCCGAGCCGGCGGCGCCGCGGACGGTGGGCTCCACGAGCTGGGTGCGCGCCCAGTAGTCGAGCTGGCGGTAGCTGATGCCGGCCGCGCGCGCGGCGACGGCTCCGCGGTAGCCGGCCTGGTCGTCGAGGTCCGGAAGACCGTCGGTGAACAGCAGACCGAGGTCGTAGCGCGCGTCGTCGCTCCTGCTCGTCTCGCTCATGCCATTCCTAACCTTCAACTGGAACTTGAAGTTCAAGTCCCGTGTCTTCCACGCTAGCCACCCCGGCGCCCGCGGACAACGACATCCGCGTGGCGCGCCCGGCGTGTCGCGCGAATCCGACCAGACCGGTCACCGGAGGCGCGTCAGCGCCGACCGGATGAGGCTCGATCGCACCACCTCGAGCTGCCCCGCGATCTCGCGGGCCAGCTCGGCCGCCTTCGCCCGGCTCGACGCGTCCTTGCGCCGCGCGACCGGGATGAGCGCGCTCTCGATGAGGCCGAGCTCGCGCTCCGCCGCGGCGCGGAAGCCGCGGAGGTGCCGGGGCTCGATGCCCGAGCGCTTCAGCTCGACGAGCGAGCGGAGCACGGCGAGGGCGTCCTCGCCGAAGTGGTCGCCGGGCACGACGAGCGAGGCGGACACCGCATCCTGCAGCAGCATCGGCGTCGCACCGGACTCGCGCAGCAGCTCGTCGCGCGTCAGCCGGCGGTCGCTCGGCAGCATCGACGGGGCCGCGACGCTCTGGCCCCCCGGCAGCGCCGGCTCGCGGCCGGCGTCGAGGTCGTCGAGGTAGGTGCGGATCACCTTGAGCGGCAGGTAGTGGTCGCGCTGCATCGAGAGCACGAGACGCAGCCGCTCGAGGTCGTCGGGCGAGAACTTGCGGTAGCCGGACTCCGTGCGGGCCGGCGAGATGAGCCCGCGCTCCTCGAGGAAGCGGAGCTTCGACGGGGTGAGGTCGGGGAACTCCGGGTTCAGTCGGGCCAGGACCTGGCCGATGCTGAGTCGGGGCGCCGACCCAGGCACGCGGGCCTGGGCTGAGGAGGCGGGCACTACCGCGCCGCCGACGCGAGATCGAGTCGCGACGCGTAGTAGGTGAGCCGGTACTTGCCGATCTGCACCTCGGCGCCGTCGGACAGCAGCGCGGAGTCGATCCGCACGCCGTCGAAGTAGGTGCCGTTCATCGAGCCGAGGTCGCGCACCTGGAACGAGGTGCCGACGCGGACGAACTCCGCGTGGCGGCGCGAGACGGTGACGTCGTCGAGGAAGATGTCGGCGTCGGGATGCCGGCCGGCGGTCGTCAGGTCCGCGTCGAGCAGGAAGCGGGAGCCGACGTTCGGGCCGCGGCGCACGACGAGGAGTGCGGATCCGGACGGCAGGGCCGAGATGGCCTCCTGCTCGCTGGGCGAGACGCCGGCCTCCATCGCCGCGAGCTGGGCGGCGAACTCGTCCGCATAGTGCGCGGTCGTGTCCGTCCCGCCCGCGCCGGGGCGGATGGCGGAGGCGGGCACAGCGCGGGCTGCGCCCGCGTCACGGTCGTCGTCGTCGGCCATCGGCTCCTCCAGGTTCAGCCGCCCACACTATCCGATGCCGCATCCGCCGCCACCGGGGATCGGCGTGCCAGCCGGACGGTCTGGCGGAAGTAGGCCCACCCCGCCCACCAGTAGAGGAAGGCGCCCCAGATGGCGACTCCCCAGCCGATCGGATCGGACACCGGCGCGATCGCCGGGAAGGCGGCGCCGAGCAGCAGCACCGGGAAGCCGAAGAGCAGGCAGAACGTGCCCATCTTGCCGAGATGGTGCACCGGCAGCGGCCCGTAGCCGAGGTTCGCGAGCGCGATCCCGAGCACGAGGAGCAGCACGTCGCGGGCGACGACGATCGCGAGGAACCAGAACGGCACGACGCCGGCGATCGCGATGCCCACGAGCGTCGACAGGATGAAGAGGCGGTCGGCGGCGGGGTCGAGCAGCTGGCCGACCCTGCTCACCTGGTTGAAGCGCCGGGCGATGAAGCCGTCGGCGAAGTCCGTGATGCTCGACAGCGCCACGATGGCGACGGCCCACGCGTACTCCCCCGCCACGATGAGCAGGAGGAAGACGGGGATGAGCAGCAGGCGGACGACGGTGAGGACATTCGGCACCGTCACCACGCGCGAGCTGACCATCGTCACGGCCTCACCTCCTGGGAGTCGAGTCTATCGATGGCGGGCGGACCCGAGGCTCCCTCGGCGTCGCCGGTCCGCTGCGTGCGATCGAGCCCTCAGTAGGATCCGCCCATGACGTCGACGTCGGCGGCGGTGATCGTCGTCGTGGCTCTGGCCGCGGCGATCGCCGTGACGTGCCGTGTGCTCTCGGCCCGGACCGGCGACGCGTCGTGGACCGATCGGATCTGGTCGATCGCGCCGGTCGTGTACCTCGCGGTCTTCGCCGGAGCCGCGGGCTTCACCGACACCCGACTCGACGTGATGGCGCTGCTCGGGCTGGTGTGGGGCATCCGCCTGACCGCCAACCTCGCCCGGCGGGGCGGCTATCGCGGGGTCGAGGACCACCGCTGGCCGATCCTGCGCACGCGACTGGCCCGACGGGGATGGGCGGCGTTCGACACCCTCTTCGTCGCCGGGTTCCAGAACGCGCTGCTCGTGCTGATCGCGCTCCCCGCGCTGACCGCGCTGGAGCACGCGGGCGCGCCATTCGGGGCGGCGGACGCCGTGCTCACCGTCGCGTTCCTGGCACTGCTCGCCGGGGAGACGATCGCGGACGAGCAGCAGTGGCGCTTCCAGCAGGAGAAGCGGGCGCGGGTGGCGGCCGGCCGGGATGCAGGCCCGGGCTTCGTGCAGGAGGGGCTCTGGCGCTGGTCACGGCATCCGAACTACTGCTTCGAGCTCGGGCAGTGGTGGGTGATGGCGGGGTTCGGCGTCGTCGCCGCGGGCTCGCTTCCCTGGACGATCGCGGGCGCGCTGCTGCTCGCCGCGTTGTTCGCCGGCTCGATCCGCTTCACCGAGCGCATCAGCGCCGAGCGGTATCCGGCGTACGCCGGATACCGCCGCCGGACGTCCGCGCTGATCCCGCTCCCGCCCCTGCGACGGAGCGATCCCGAAGGCCGGCTGAACGCTTCCTGAACGCCTGAGCGCTGGCTGACAGTCCCGGCCAGGAGCCCCCGGACACGCTCAGATGGTCGAGACGGCGCGGCCCGTCGGCGGAACTGGGACCGCCGTCCGCGTCTCAGTGAGGAGCTCTACCCCCCATGAACATCCTGCTCGTGATCATCGCCATCATCGCAGTCGTCCTGCTGTTCACCGGCGGCTTCGTGCAGTCGCTGAACTTCCTGCTCTGGGTCGGCATCGTGCTGCTGATCATCGCCGCGATCGTCTTCCTGGCCAGGTTCATCACCGGCAACCGGACGCGCTGACCGGCGCCCGCGGCCGTCGTCGTCTGTCCGGCGTACCGTGGCGGACATGTCGTGCATCCGCTTCAACACCGCCGCCCAGCGCCGCCAGCTGGCCGCCATGGCCCCGTCGATGCTGAGCCCGGAGGAGTCCGCCGCGCAGCACCCGGCGCCCCCGGTGACCGACAGCAAGCTGAACCGCCTCCGTCTGCTCTCCGAGCACGCCAACCCGAAGATCCGCGAGAGCGTCGCCTCGAGCTATCACACCCCCGCCGACGTGGTCGATCGCCTGCTCGTCGACCGCGACGCGGGCGTGCGCGCCTGCCTGGCCCGCAACGAGACGACGAGCTGCGACGTGCTCCGGGTCCTCGCGGACGATGAGGACGAGGCCGTGCGCGGCTGGGTGGCCGTGAACTTCCAGGTGCCCGCCGACGTCATGGAGTCGCTGGCCGACGACCCGAGCGAGACCGTCCGCGCGCTCGTGCGCTGGAAGCGCGACCTCGCCGACGAGCCCGCCGGCGCGCTGGTCTGACCTCCGTCGTGCTCCTGGCGTCCGTCGGAGCCCCGGCATCCGTCAGAGCGCGGCGAGGCGCGCCTTCAGCGCCGGCCAGTCCTCCGCGAACGCCGGGTGCAGCGGCAGCGCGTCGACCTCGGCGAGCGGCACCCAGCGCAGGGAGACGCTCTCGGCGTCGCCGACGAGCACCTCGAAGGGCGTGACGACCCGGGCGAGCACGGTCGTGTACGACCAGTAGCCGAGGTCGCGGACGTGCTCGCCGACCACCTCGACGGCCTCGGGCGGCACGCCGGCCTCCTCGTCGGCCTCGCGGAGGGCGCCCTGTGCGGCCGACTCCCCCGCCTTGCGCGCGCCGCCGGGCAGGGCCCAGGTGCCGCCGAAGTGGCTCCAGATCGCGCGCTCCTGCAGCAGCACCGCCCCGTCCGCGTCGACGACGAGCAGGCCCGCGGCGCCGACCCGGCCCCAGAACCGGCCCTGCGGCCCGTCGACCCAGACGTCCTCCGGCCCGTGCGGCCGTCGCTGAGTGGGATCGTGATCGGGCCGCGCCATGCCGCGAGCCTAGCCGCGGGCGCGCCGTGCCCGCCGTGGGCCGCGTGCGGGTGACGACCGCGGAGACCCGGTCGTTCTGCCCGTCGGCGGCCTCGCCTAGGCTCGCCGCATGCCCCCCGGAATCGTGCCCCCGTTCCTGCTCCGCCGTGTCGCGGAGGCCGCACCCGAGCGCTTCGCGATCGCCCCGCGCGCGGCGCTCGAGACGCTCCGGCACGACGACGAGCCCCGACGGGCCCGGGCCGGGCGCGTGCTGCTGAGCATCGACGAGAACGACGAGCTCGTCGCCGAGCTCGCACCCGCCGCCGAGCGCACGATCTCCGACGCGCGCCACACCGAGACGCTGCCGGGTACGAAGGTGCGCGGCGAGGGCGACGACCCGGTCGCCGACGGCACCGTGAACGAGGCCTACGACGGGCTCGGCGCCACCTTCGACCTGTTCTCGGAGGTCTACGGCCGCGACTCGATCGACGGCGCCGGCCTGCCGCTCGAGGCGAGCGTGCACTACGGCGAGAACTACGACAACGCGTTCTGGAACGGCGACCGGATGGTGTTCGGCGACGGCGACGGCGAGGTGTTCGGGCGGTTCACGGCCTCCGTCTCCGTCATCGGGCACGAGCTCACCCACGGCGTCACGCAGCACACCGCGGGGCTGGTCTACGCGAACCAGGCCGGCGCGCTCAACGAATCGGTGTCCGACGTGTTCGGCGCGCTCGTGGAGCAGTACCAGGCCGGCCAGACCGCTGCGAAGGCGACCTGGCTCATCGGCGCCGGGCTGTTCACGTCGCAGGTGAAGGGCGTCGCGCTCCGCTCGATGAAGGCTCCCGGCACGGCCTACGACGACGATGTGCTCGGCGCCGACCCGCAGCCAGCGCACATGAAGGACTACAACCGCACTCGCGACGACAACGGCGGCGTGCACATCAACTCCGGCATCCCGAACCACGCCTTCTACCTGGCCGCCCGCGCGATCGGCGGCCGCGCCTGGGAGAAGGCGGGCCAGGTCTGGTACGACACCATCACCGGCGGGCGCCTCAAGCCGGCGGCGACCTTCGCGCAGTTCGCCGACGCCACGATCGCCGCGGCCGTCGCGCGGTACGGTGAAGCGTCGTCCGTCGTCGACGCGGTGCGCGAGGGCTGGACGGGAGTCGGAGTGACATTCCATGGCGGTGCGAAGCGCTAGCTCGGTCAAGGTCGTCGTCGTGCGCACGGGCGGCGTGGCCGGCGCGCGACGCGAATGGCGGCTGACCGCCCGCGGCGACGACGTCGAGTCGATCGTGTCGGTCGTCGAGTCGGTCGCCTGGGAGACGGCGGCCATCGATCCCGCCGCCCGCGACCGGTTCGTCTGGAGCATCGCGGTGTCCGGGGCGGCGCGGCACCGGGCGAAGGTGCCCGACTCGCAGCTCACGGGTCCCTGGAAGGAGCTCGTGCACCGGGTGCAGTCCGACGGCGAGCAGGTGGTCCCGGAGCGGACCGCCCGCCGCACGACGGAGCGGGCCGGATGACCGCGATGCGACGGACGAGCGAGCACGGCGCATGACGGCCGTGCGCATCGACGCCTGGATCTGCGCGGTCCGGCTCGTCAAGACGCGGTCGGCCGCGACGGATGCCTGCAAGGCGGGCCACGTGCGGGTCAACGGGGAGCGCGCGAAGCCGGCGCAGCCGGTGAAGGTCGGCGACGACGTGCGCGTGCTCACCGAGGGCGGCGAGCGGCTCGTGACGGTCGAGAAGCTGATCGTCAAGCGCGTCGGCGCCGCGATCGCCGCCGAGTGCTACCTCGACCGGACGCCGCCCCCGCCGCCGCGCGAGGAGCGCGTCGTGATGGGGCTGCGGGATCGCGGCGCCGGGCGTCCGACCAAGCGCGACCGCCGGGCCCTCGACCGCCTGCTCGGCGGCTGAGCGGCACGGGCATGCCGGGCGATCCTCAGGACGGCTGGTCGGCGGACCGGGTGCGCGCGGCCGAGGCGCCCCTGCTCGCGGACGGCGTGCCGCTCATGCGGCGTGCGGCCGCGGCCCTCGCGGTCGAGCTGCGCCGCGAGCTCGCGGCACTGCCCGGCGCGAGGCTCGTGCTGCTGGCCGGGTCGGGCGACAACGGCGGCGACGGGCTGCTCGCGGTCGCCGAGCTGGCCGCCGAGGGCGTGCAGGTGCGGATCGTGCCCACCGGCTCGCGCATCCACGAGACCGGGCTCGCCGCGGCCGTGGCGGCCGGCGCCGTGCTCGAGCGGCGCGACACCCCGGTGTCGACGGTCGTCGCCGACCTCGGCGAGCGGGTCGTGATCGTCGACGCGATGCTCGGCATCGGCGCGGCCGGCGCCGGGCTCCGCGGCCGTGCGCACGAGCTCGCCGCTGCGCTCCTGCCGCGCCTCGGCGAGCGCCGGTCCGGCATCCGCGTGGTCGCCGTCGACGTGCCGAGCGGCATCGGCGTCGACGACGGCGCCGTGCCGGACGACGGCGTGCTGCTGCCGGCGGACGTCACGGTGACGTTCGGCGCGGTCAAGGCCGGGCTGCTGCTGCGACCGGCGTCCGCGCTCGCGGGCGAGGTGCGGTTCGTCGATCTCGGGATCGGACCCGGACTGACGGGCGAGCCCGTCGTCCGGCGCCGCGAGACGGGCGGCGACCCGGGCGGCGGTGCGGCGGACCCGAGGGGCTAGGCGGCGCCCTCGGCGCGCTCGGCGGGCAGCTCGGCCTCGATCGCGGCGACCACGGCCGGGTCGTCCGGCTGGACCGTCGGACGGAAGCGCGAGACGGCGCCGGACGGCGCGATCACGAACTTCTCGAAGTTCCACTTCACCTTGCCGGCCTTGCCGTCGGCGTCCGGCGTCTGACGCAGCTCCGTGTAGAGCGGGTGCGAGCTCCGGCCGTTGACCTTCGTCTTCTCCATGAGCGGGAAGGTCACGCCGTAGGTCATCGAGCAGAACTCCTGGATGTCCTCGGCGCTGCCGGGCTCCTGGCCGAGGAACTGGTTGCACGGGAAGCCGAGCACCGTGAAGCCGCGGTCCTCGTACCGGCGCTGCAGCTCCTCGAGCTTCTCGTACTGCGGCGTGAGGCCGCACTTCGAGGCGACGTTGACGACGAGCACGACCTGGTCGGCGTAGTCCGCGAGGGTGGTCTCCCGCCCGTCGATGGTGGTCAGCGGGATCTCGCGGAGGGTCATGGCCGCACCCTACGCCGCGCAGCCCGGGACGTGCTGGGCGCGCTGGGCGCGCTGGGCGCGTTCTCCCGGGCCGGCGAGGCAGGATGTGCCCATGCCGTCACCGATCCGCGACTACGCCCTCATCGGCGACACCCAGACCGCGGCGCTCGTCGCCCGCGACGGCTCGATCGACTGGCTCTGCCTGCCCCGCTTCGACTCCGCCTCGACGTTCGGCGCCCTGCTCGGCACCGACGAGGAGGGCTCGTGGCGACTCGCGCCCGTCGAGTCGGGGGCCCGGGTGGAGCGCCGCTACGAGGACGGGTCGTTCGTGCTCGTGACGCGCTGGACGACCGACGACGGCGAGGTGGAGGTGCTCGACCTCATGCCGCACGGCGGACGCCGCGCCGACGTCATCCGCCGCGTCCGGGGCGTCCGCGGCTCCGTCCGCATGCGCACGGAGCTGCGCCTCCGCTTCGACTACGCCGCGGCGCTGCCGTGGATCCGCCAGATGCCCGACCCCGGCATGCCCGACGAGGCGTCTCGGATGCTCGTGGCCGTCGCCGGACCGGACGCGGTCGTCGTGCGCGGCCCGCACCTCGAGCCGGCCGACCACATGCACGCAGCGGAATTCGATGTGCTCGAGGGCGAGCAGGTCGACCTCGTGCTGACCTGGTATCCGGCGCACCGCGAGCCGCCGCCGCCGGTCGACGTCGACGAGCGGATCGCCGCCACGCTCGACTGGTGGCGCGAGTGGTCGGGCCAGCATCGCGTGGCCGGCGAGTTCGACGCGGCCCTCATCCGCTCACTGCTCGTGCTGCGTGCGCTGACCCACGAGGACACCGGCGGCATCGTCGCCGCGGCCACGACGAGCCTGCCGGAGGATCCTGGCGGCGGCCGCAACTGGGACTACCGCTACGTCTGGCTGCGCGACGCATCGCTGACGCTGTCGGCGCTCGTCACGCATGGCTTCACCGGCGTCGCCGAGGAGTGGCGGCAATGGCTGCTGCGCGCCGTGGCCGGCGACCCGGCCGACGTGCAGATCATGTACGGGCTGGCCGGCGAGCGCCGCCTGCCGGAGTGGGACATCGACTCGCTGCCGGGCTACGACGGCGCCAGCCCGGTGCGCTCCGGCAACGGCGCCTACCTGCAGTACCAGGGCGACGCGGTCGGCGAGGTGCTCGTCGCCCTCGAACTCGCCCGGCAGGCCGGAGTCGAGGAGGACCGCTTCTCGTGGTCGCTCCAGCTCGCGCTGCTGCAGTACGTCGAGGACAACCTGGATCGCCGCGACAGCGGCATCTGGGAGATCCGCGGCCCCGAGCAGTACTTCGTGCACTCCCGCGTCGCGCTCTGGGCGGCGTTCGACAGCGGCATCCGCGCCGTGCGCGATCACGGCTGCGAGGGCCCGGTGGAGCACTGGATCGCGATCCGCGACCGGCTCGCGGCCGAGATCGAGGATCGCGGCTTCGACCGCGACCGCGGCACCTACCGCCAGCACTACGACACCGACGAGGTGGACGCCGCCCTGCTCATGCTCCCCCAGCTGGGCTACCTGGCCGCCGACGATCCGCGGATGCTCGGCACGGTCGCCGCGATCGAGCAGGACCTCCTCTCCGACGGACTGCTGCTGCGCTACCGCACGGAGTCCGGCGTCGACGGCCTCGCGGGGCGTGAGAACCCGTTCCTCGCGTGCTCGTTCTGGCTCGCGCAGCAGTACGCGTCGTCGGGGCGGATCGACGACGCCCGCGCCCTGCTGACCCGGCTCACCGGGTTCGCGAACGACGTCGGCCTGCTCGCCGAGGAGGTCGACCCGACGACGGGCGAGCACTGGGGCAACACGCCGCAGGCGCTCTCGCACCTCGCGCTCGTGCGCGCGGTCGCCGCGCTGCGGGAGGCGACCGCCGCCGCCGCGGCCGACTGAGCTCGCGAACGGGCTACTTCCGGAACGCGGAGGCCAGCACCGCCGCCATCGCCGCCGCGCTCGGGCGGATCTGGTACTCCACCATCCGGCGCCCGGTCTCGGCGGCGCTCCGCACGGTCGCGAACCACGGCGGCGTCGGGAACAGGCTGCGCTCCCCGTGGGCGGCCGACCGCGGGAACGGACGGAAGGGTCCGCGGAGCACCGTCTTCTCCGTCCCCGCCAGGAGCAGCGCGTTGTGCACGACGCCGATGCCGCTGCCGGCATCCGACCGCACGTTGCCCGGATAGGCGCCCCACGGTGCCGCGGCGGTCTGGAACGCGACGCCGGTCCAGGCGTTCACGGCGACCGTGCCGTAGCGGAGGCGGGCGATCGCGCCCTCGAACGCGATCCCGAGCGAGCGGATCGTCGCCGGATCGGCGAGCACGTTGACGCCGAGCGTGCCGGCGACGTCGTCGTTCACGCGCTCGACCGCCGCCTCGAGGAACTCGGCCGCGCCGCCCGGCAGCTCGACGACGCCGAGCACCGGCGAGAAGTACTCGGTCGTCTCCATGACGCTCGCGTCGACGCCCGGCTGGAGGTCGACGAGCACGCGCCCGCCGCCGTCGCCGTGGCGCTCGGCGCCCGGGTAGCTGCGCAGCGCGCCCGCCACCCGCTCGTCGCTGCCCGGGTACCAGGCCGGGCGTGCCGGGATCCGGTCGAGCGCGGCGCGGAGCTCGTCGAGGAACGCCTCCCGCTGCGGCCAGTCGGCGGAGAGCACGACGAGCTGCCCGGCGATGCAGTTGTAGCCCCCGTTGTGCAGGCGCATCGTCGCGACGTGCTCGGCCTGGTAGCGCAGGTCGGCGCGGGTCCATCGGCCCGGCACGACGATGATCGGCGAGACCCCGCCGAGCTCGCTCGTGATCGGCTTCGCCATGAGCGGCCGGTCGGCGCTGCGGCGGGCGGCGGCATCCGTGCCCGTGCCGTAGACGATCGCATCGTGCGTGAGCAGGCTGCCCGTGATGTGCACATGGGCGACGGCCGGATGCGAGGTCAGGTACCCGCCGACGTCGCCGCCGCCGGTGACGACGCGGAGCAGCCCGCGGCGCACGAGCGGCGCCAGCGCGCGCTCGAACACCGGCGCCATGTCGGCCATGACGGGGTTCACCTTGAGCAGCACGACACGGTTGCCGGCGATGAGCTCGTAGAGCACGTCGAGCGCCGGGATGGCGGTGATGTTGCCGGCGCCGAGCACGAGCCCGATGCCGCCCGTCTCGCGCCACGCGGCGGAGCCGAGCCCGGTCTCCGCCCGGACCTGGGCGGCGGTGACGCCCGGCGGCATCCAGACGTCCGCGGTGAAGCCGTTGAGCAGCGTCTCCTCGGCTGGGGTGCGCGGCAGGGCGCGGACCGTGACGCGTCCGCCGATCGCCTCGCCGAGCGTCTCGCCCGCGAGCGTCGAGCGGCCGGCCCCGACGCGGTCGAGGCTCTGGCCGAGCAGCTCGGTGCCGGTGAGCAGACCGTACGGACCGCTGAGCCACTCCTCGCCCTCGAAGCGCGTGCCCTCGACGCCCTTCATCGCGCTGGCCGTGCGCGCCCAGAGCTCCGCGGCGTTCGCGATCGCGCTGCGGGTCTCGCGGATGAGGGCGGCCCGAGCGCGCGGATCGGTGCGGGCCCAGACCTTCTCCCCCGCCCCGAGCTCCTCGATGGCGGCATCGAGGGCGGTGCGGACGTCGTCGTCCAGATCGGGGGCGGTGCTCGGCATGGCCCCATCCTGCCCCGCGCGGCGTCAGGCCGGCAGGATCCCCGCCGCTCTCGCGGGTTCGGCGTAGGCGGCGGCCAGCGAGGCGACCGTGTCATGGGCGTTGAGCCCCGACGGGTTCGGCACGACCCAGAGCTCCGCGCCCCCGAGCCGCTCCTCCTGCCGCCCGGCCGCGGCCTTCGGCCGGTCGAAGCCCTGCCGGTACGCGGTGACGCCGGCGATGGCCACGACGCGCGGCGCCCAGCGGACGACGTCGGCCGTCAGCCGCTCCGCTCCGGCACGGAGCTCGTCGCGGCCGAGCTCGTCCGCGCGCGCCGTCGCCCGGGCGACGATGTTCGCGATGCCGAGCCCCGCGGCGACGAGCTCGGCGCGGTCGGCGTCGGTGAGGCCCGCCGGGAAGTCCGGCACGCGCGGGATGATCCCCGCGGCCGCGAGCGCCGGGTAGAAGCGGTTGCCGGGATGGGCGAAGTGCGTCTGCGTCGCGGCCGTCCAGAGGCCCGGGTTGATGCCGACGATCAGCAGCCGGAGACCGGGACCGACGAGCGGCGGCACCTCGGCGTCGCGGAACGACTCGAGCTCGGCCCTGCTGAAGCGGTGCGGGCCGGCGGGCGTCATCCGTCCTTGCCGGACTTCGCGGCGGCCTTCACGGCGCGCTTGTGCTCGCGCACCTTCGTGAGCGACTCCGGGTCGACGATGTCGGCCACCGAGCGGTGGCTGCCCTCCTCGCCGTAGGCGCCGGCGGCCTCGCGCCAGCCGTCCGGATGCACGCCGTACTGCTTGCCGAGCAGGGCCAGGAAGATGCGGGCCTTCTGGTCGCCGTAGCCGGGGAGCGCCTTGAGCCGCTTCAGCACCTCGGCGCCGTCCGGCGCGTCGCGGGTCCAGATCGCCGTGGCGTCCCCGCCCCAGTGCTCGACGACCGCCGCGCAGAGCGCCTGCGTGCGCTGCGCCATCGAGCCCGGGTAGCGGTGGATGGCGGGCTGCTGCCGGTAGAGCGCCTCGAGCCGGTCGGCATCCGCCTCCGCGATCGCGGAGGGATCGAGCGAGCCGAACCGGGTCAGCAGCTTCTCGGGGCCGGCGAAGGCGGTCTCCATCGCCACCTGCTGGTCGAGCAGCATCCCGATGAGCAGCGCGAGCGGGTCGTCGGAGAGCAGCCGGTCGGCCGCCTCGTCGCCGGTGATGTGCAGGGTCGGTGCCATGGGCTCATGGTGCCACGCGGGGCGCACCGTTCTGCAGGATCATCCGGTGCTGGTCACACGATTCCTGCGCGCCGCGTCCTGCAGAACGGATTCATCCTGCAGAACGGGCGGGCGCGACCGCGGATCGGGTCAGGCCCCGTCCGGATCCGCGGGCGGCGCAGCCGCCTCGCCGAGCGCGATCGCACCGGCCGCGCCCGCGATGCCGAGCACGAGCGCGCCGATCGCCCAGGCGGGTCCCCAGCGGCGGCGGCCCAGCGCGGCGTCGACCGAGTACCGCCCCGGGCCGTCGGCGGTCGCGGCGAGCGCGGCGGCGGTCAGCACGGCGTTGAGCTCCCAGCCGCCCTTGGTGTTGAAGAAGCCGTTGCGCAGGTGCACCTTGTGCACCGCGGTCGCCATCGTGGCGGTGAGCGCGGCCTGGGCCGCCGGCGTCGCGGCGCCGGCCGCGAGTGCGAGGCCGCCGCCGGTCTCGGCGAGCGCGACGAGGTAGGCGTTCCGCCGCGTCGGGTACATCCGCGATCCGGCCATGGCCTTCTCGGTGCCGGCAATGCCGCCGCCGCCGAACCAGCCGCGCAGCTTCTGCAGCCCGTGCGCCGCGAAGGCGCCGCCGACGACGAGACGGAGGATCAGTGTTCCGATGCCCATCCCGCCACGATAGTTGACGCATCACACCGATCGCGGGGGTCGACCGCTCCGTCTGCGGCCGCCCCTAGCATTGCCCCGTGAGCGACTCGAGACGGCGGACCGCGGCAGGGAGCGTGCTGCTCAGCGCCCTCCCCCTCGTGCTCGGCGCCGTCGGCGGCTGGCTGTTCGCCGCGCGGAACGACTTCGGCGGCGCGGTCTGGGCGCTCGGCGTCCCGGCCGTCTGGTACCTCGCCGTCGGGGGCGTGGTCTGCGTGCTCGTCGGCATCGTCATCGGCCTCGTACGCGACTACCGCCGGCGGGCGCGCGAGCTCGACGCGGAGGACGCCCGCGCGGAGCTCAGGATCGCCATGAAGGACGCGTTGCAGCCGCTGCTCCGACTCGTCTCGAAGGTCGCGGCCGTGCCGCAGGAGCGCCGTGCCGACCGCCTGCTCGCCGTCGCGGAGAGCGCCTCGCTCACGCTGGCGAAGCTGCTCATGGCCCACGTCGACCGTGCCCGAGCGGCCGTGTACTCCATGGAGCCGGACGCCTCCGCGCTCCGCGTGCTCGCCTACGGCGGGCGGGGCGAGCAGCCCGGCGACTTCGTGGCCGGCGGATCGGGGGCCGACGTCGCCATCGAGCGCGTACGCAGCGGCCGCACCCTCGTCGTGCACGATCGCGACGTCGACCCGCCGCCCGGCTACACCGGGCGCGACGCCGGCTGGCGCTCGTTCATCGCCGTGCCGATCGTGTCCGCCGACGGCTGGGCGTACGGCATGGTCGTCGTCGACTCCCCCGCGGCCGGCTCGTTCCAGGACACCGAGGTGCACACGGTCACGGTGGTCGCGGAGATCCTCGCCATCGGCTTCGCGCTGGCCTATCCGGCGGCGCGGCGGCGCGGCGCGGCCGCGCGGTCGTCCGGTCCGGATGTCACCCCCGCGAGTACACTCGAGCCATGACCACCGTGAACCCCGACCTGCCGCTCCGGCTCGGCCGCGTGCGGGTCACGAGCGCGGTCGACGCCGGGGCACCGGACCTCACCGACCAGGCCGTCGTCGAGTCGCTGCTCGCCGACGCGCGCCGCGTCGCCCGCGAGGAGAGCGCCAAGCGCCCGCGGTTCTCGTTCTTCCGCCGCTGAGCCGCGCCGTCCAGAGTCACCGGCGTCATCTCGCCGACGCTGGAGCGCTGCCGCCGGGTCAGCGGATGCGCCGCCGCGCGGCCATCGCCGACAGCAGGCCGACCGCGACCACGGCGCCGAGCAGCGCGCGCCGGGTCTCCCGCTCGCGCCGCTGACGCGCGCCGGTGGTCCGGACGCCGTCGACCGCCCGCCAGGACAGCGTCGACCTCGCGGACCGCGCCGACAGCAGCGAGCCCGCGGAGCCGAACGAGAACGCGGAGAACGCCGCGAGCGCGGACCCGACGGAGAGCAGCGAGCCGGCGGAGAACGCCGAGCCGATCGAGAGCACCGAGTAGGCGGACCCGATGGACAGCACCGAGCCGACCGATCCGATCGAGAGAACCGAGCGGCGCGAGGCCGGCATCCGACGCGAGGGCACGAGCCCATCCTGGACGATGTCGCCGGCGCCTGCCACGCTTCGGGGATGATCGACACCGAGGGCCCGGACGCCGTCATCATCCGCGTCGCCCCGGCCAACGAGGCGAGCCGGACCGATCTCGAGACCGTGTTCGCGGGCCGCGGCGACCCGCCCGGCTGCCGGTGCCAGTGGTTCAAGCTCCGCAATGCGGAGTGGCGCACGACCTCGGTCGAGGACCGCGCGGAGGCCCTGATCGCGCAGACGCACTGCGGCTCGCCCGCGGCGACGAGCACCTCCGGCCTGCTCGCCTTCCTCGACGGCGAGCCGGTCGGCTGGGTCGCCGTCGAGCCGCGCACCGCGTACCCGCGGCTGCTCTCCTCCCGTCTGCCGTGGACCGGCCGCGACGAGGACAAGGCGGACGAGGGCGTCTGGGCGATCACCTGCTTCGTCACGCGCGTCGGCTTCCGCGGCCGCGGCGTCAGCCGGGCGCTCGCCGCCGCCGCAGTCGACCACGCCCGCGATCGGGGCGCCCGGGCCGTCGAGGGCTACCCCCGCACCGCGCCCGGCAGCGCGGCCGAGATGTTCCACGGCTCGGTCGGCGCGTTCGCCGCGGCGGGGCTCGCCGAGGTGGCCCGTCCCTCCGACGCGCGGGCGGTCATGCGGCTCGACTTCTGACCGGCGCCCTCCATGTCGGCGGCCGCGGTCATCCTGGGCTCATGGCGGAGCCCGTTGAGCGATGGTGGGCGCGACGGCGCTTCTCGCGCGGCGTCGATGTGCCCTATCCCGTGGGCACGTACCGCGCCGTGTGGGCGTCGTTCCCGGCGCTGATCCGGCAGTACCACCCGGATCTCAACGCGGGCATCACCCTCACCCAGATCCCGCCCGCCGCGGAGGTGCTGCTGCGCTGGCAGTGCGAGGTCGGGCACGTCTTCGTCGCGACGCCGTCCGAGCAGCGCGCGCGACCCGGACGGGAACGGCGCCGGTCGTCGTGGTGCCCGGAGTGCTCCGCCGGCGCGCAGCCCCGCCGCCTCCCCACGATGACCTCGGCCGACCGGATGGCGGCGTGGTCGGATCGATCGACCCGCCCGCGCCGGCCGCTCCGGACGCTCTGCGCGCGAACGCCGGATGTCGCCCCCGGCACGGCGTTCGCCAGCGGCTGCGCGCCGCGCCGCGCATCCGCCGCCGAGGCCGAGCTCAGCGCCCGGCTGCTGGAGCGGCTCGACGTGCCGGCGACGGACAACGCCGTCCGGCTCGCGCAGCCGTTCTTCGACCATCTCGAGGCCTGGCCCGACATCGTGCTCGCCGACCTCAGGGTCGCGGTCGAGTACGACACCACCGGGCGCCACGGGCTCGAGCACGTCGGGCCGCGTGAGGTGTCCGATCGGCGCAAGGACCGCCTGCTGCGCCGGGCCGGCTGGGAGGTCGTGCGGGTGCGCACCGGGAGGCTGCCGCCGCTCGGTCCGCACGACGTCGTGGCCGCCGGCCCCGGCCGCGCCGCGGTCAGCGGCGTGATCGCAGAGCTGCGGCGGATCCGGGGCGACCTGCTCGTCGACGCCTATCTCCGGACCCGGTGAGCCGGCGCGGTCCGCGTGGGTCGGTGTGCTGCCGCCCGCGTCAGCCTCGCAGTGCGAGCGCCTCGCTCCGCCAGCGAGCCCAGACGTCCCACGGGTCGACCGCGCCGCGACCGAGCACCACGAGGTGCTCCTCGATCGCCGGCGAGAGGCGGAACCACTCGGAGGTGCCGAGCCGGTCCGCCGCGAAGCGCAGGTGCCGCGCATGCTCGACCGCGCGCCCGCCGCGCTCGAGCGCGAGCAGCTCGTCGTGCAGCAACTGGGCGAACCGCTGCCGCGGGTTGATCGTCGTGCCGATCTTCACCCGGTCGCCGTGCCGCAGGTAGTAGACGACGTCGATGCGGGGCGGCGGCAGATCGGGATCCGCGTCCTCGCCGACCCGCCACTCGCAGGCGGCGCAGAGCCAGCCGGACGGCCACCGCACGCCGAGCCGCGAGCCGCACGCACGGCACGGCGACGGCAGCAGATCGGTGACGCCGTCGTCCTGCTGCACCCAGTCGGCGACCTCGTCCGCGTGCGGGCGGCACAGCCCGACCGGCGAACCCGCGGCCGCCTGCTGCGGGCAGTCCGGCACGAGACAGGCGCCGGCGGACGCTCGGGTGGTCACGCGGGTCGTCACGACGCGCCCCGTGCGTGGCGTCCGCCGGAGCGCGAGCGCCCGGCACCCTGCACATGCTCGCCGTGCACGGCGACGAGCTGCCAGCGGCGCTCGGCGGGCGTCTCCCGGATGTCGAAGACGGCCGCCGCGCCGTCCTCGTCGACGGCCTGGAACCGCCAGCCGCGCCAGTCCGCGAGCGGCGGGTGGGTGATCGCCGGCGGCCACCAGATGTCGGCCGGCGTGAGGGGCGTCGGCACGTCGTTGACGCGGAACCGCGCGCCGCGCCAGACGATGCGCACGGGCAGCCCGCTCGCGAACCAGACCGCGATCTCGTCGCCCATCTCCGCCTCCTCGATTCGAACACGTGTTCGATACCGCACGAGGCTACGCGCCGCGCGAGCCCGCTGCCACCCGCTCGGCGTGTCGCCCGTCACCCCCGCCCACACCGCGTCGAGAGGTCGTGGATCGACGAAGCGAGGCCGCCCCGCGCGTCGATTCGGGACCCCTCGACCTGGTGTCTCGCGCCTGGACGTGTGCTGGACGATCTCCCTCCGCTATCGTCTCCGGGTGAATATGGGGTGAGGCACCGCCCCGGGATCTCACCGGCTCGGGACCGCGGTGCTGCAGGGCGACATGGGGGTCAGCTCGTGGATCAGACCGACATCGCACGACCGCGCGCGCAGCGGGAGCGTCGGGGCATCGCACGCCTGGGCGCGGCCGTGCTCGCGATGGGCCTGCTCGCCGGCGGGGGCGTCGCGGCCGCCGCACCGGCGTGGGCCTCCGACTCCGGCGACATCTCCGCCCTGGTCAACTCGGACCGTGCAGCGAACGGGCTCGGCGCGCTCAGCTCGAACGGCAGCCTCGCCGCCGTCGCGCAGGCCTGGGCGCAGCAGATGGCCGCGAACGGGGCCATGACGCACAACCCGAACGTCGCGGCGCAGGTGCCGGCCGGCTGGTCGCGCGTCGGCGAGAACGTCGCCCACGGCTTCGCCTCCGGCGCGGCGACGGAGGCCGGCTGGATGAACTCCGCCGGCCACCGCGCGAACATCCTCGGCGACTACACCGCCGTGGGCGTCGGCTGGTTCGTCGACGGCGCCGGCTCGACCTGGGCCGTGCAGGTCTTCGCCAAGTACGGCGCGAGCGCCGCCGCCCCGGCACCGGCTCCGGCGCCCGCCGCGCCGAAGCCCGCTCCCGCCCCGGTCGCCAAGCCGGCCCCGGCCCCGGCGGCACCGCCCGCCCC